>JAUIME010000572.1 GCA_030433195.1 bacterium | reverse complement strand
GGTGTTTTGCGATTCACGGCGTGCACCCGCGCTCCGTTTGACGCCATCCGACGCGGCGAATACGATGGAGATGCGTCGTTCGGATCGGTTCACGACGCTTCGGCTCCCCCTCGCCTGCCTTCGGAGGAACATCCCCTTGCTCACTCATCGCTCGCTTCGTATCGCACGCTCGCTGTCGCTCTTCGTGGTTCTCGCGGCTGGAATCGCCGTCCTTGCGGGCTCTTCTCGCGCGATCGCGCAGGAGGACGCCGACGATTCGAGCTCGGAAGTACAGCCGATCGGCGCGCTTCTCGGCGAGGAGATCACGTCGCGGCCGCTTGTCGTGGGGACGAAGCAGGCGGCACCGTTTTCGTATCGCGAGGGCGACGGACCGTGGAAGGGGATCAGCATCGAGTTGTGGGTTTCGGTGGCCGAGCGCTTGGGCCTCGAGTACGAGTTTCGCGAGATGCCGCTCGATGAGCTCGTGACGGGCTTGAGCTCGAAGCAGCACGACGTGAGTGTGGCGGCGCTGACCGTCACGCCCGATCGCGAAGCCGTGATGGACTTCACGCACTCGTTCTATCCGTCGGGGCTCGGCATCGCGGTTCCGTCGGAAGGCGAGAGGGGGATGCTCGCGCCGCTTCGCGGCCTCATCTCGACACGCTTCTTTCAGGCCGTGGGGACGCTCCTGGTGCTGATCCTGCTCGCCGGTGCGCTGTTGTGGGTCTTCGAGCGGCGGCGCAATGCCGAGCAGTTCGGTGGGTCGGCGCGCGACGGGCTCGGTTCGGCGTTTTGGTGGTCGGCCGTGACGATGACGACGGTCGGCTACGGCGACAAGGCGCCCGTGACGCTCGGGGGGCGCATGGTGGCGCTCGTGTGGATGTTCGCGAGCATCATCACGATCTCGGGACTCACCGCCGCGATCGCGTCGACGCTGACGTTGTCGAAGCTCGAGCTCGCGGTCTCGGGACCGGGCGACCTCGACAAGGTCGACCGTATCGTGTGCGTCGCGGGTTCGACGGGCGAAGACTACCTTCGCGAGCGTCGTCTCAACTACGTGACGCGCAAGTCGACGGTCGAGGCGCTGGCGGGTGTCGCCGAGGGTTCGTTCGGCGCGATGGTCTACGACGCGCCGATCCTGCGCTACCACGTCTCGAAGGAATTCGCGGACGACGTGACGGTCTTGGCCGTCGAGTTCGAACGCCAAGACTACGCGATCGGGCTGCAACTCGAGAGTTCGCTGCGCAAGCCCGTGAATCGTGCGATGCTCGAGATGCTCAGCCGCGAAGAGTGGAACGACGTGCTCTTCGAACACCTCGGCGGCGAGTAAGAGCTTTGCCTACGCGCGATGCGCCCTGTTGACTCGCGAACGGCGTCCCCGTAGGATCGAGGCGTTGCGGTCCTGCGTGGGCCGTACGGGTGTGGGCGCGTCGAAGTTTTTCGGCGCGATCGATCTTGGCGATCGAAGGGCATGCGAATCATCCTGAAGCTCTACGCGGGGCTCCTCGAGCACCTGCCGCCTGGCGGATCCGATCGCCACGCGGTCGAGGTTGAGGTCCCCGACGACGCGACGCCGTCTTGGATTCTCGAGCGCTACGACGTGCCGCCGGAGATGGCACACCTCGTGCTCGTGAACGGCGTTTTCGTGCCCCCCGAAGACCGTGCGTCCTGCCGACTCTCCGAACACGACGAGCTCGCGGTCTTTCCGCCCGTCGCGGGCGGTTGACCGAGGGATCGGATCCCGCATCACGATCCGCTCGGATCGATCCGCGGTGACTCAGGAAAGGATGCCGATGAAAGCGCTGTTCCTCGAACCCGCCAAGTGCACGGGGTGCCTCCAGTGCGAGATGGCCTGCTCGTACGAGAACGAAGGCGTCTTCAATCCCGCGAAGTCGCGGATCAAGGTGTTCGCGTTCCACGAAGAGGGGCGGTTCGCCCCGTACACGTGTACGCAATGCACCGAGGCCTGGTGTCTGCATGCGTGTCCGGTCGAGGCGATCGTGCTCGACGCCGAGTCGGGCGTGAAGCACGTGCGCGACGACGCGTGCGTGGGCTGCAAGGTCTGCACGATCGCGTGTCCGTTCGGCACCGTGAACTACAACGCCGACACCGGCAAGGTCATCAAGTGCGATCTCTGCGGCGGCGATCCTTGGTGCGTGAAGGCGTGCCCGACGGGCGCGATCACGTACGTCGACGCCGACGCGACGGGCTACGAGCGCATGCGCGCATGGGCGCAGCAGAGCCCGGTCGAAACGTCGCGGACCAACGCGCCGCAGCCGAAGACCGTGCAGACCTTCGATCGCTCCGCGAACTGATCGCGAGCGACCGACGACGAAACGACATCCGACTTCTGTCGTGAAGAGGACGATATCATGGCATGGACCCGCAAGATCCTGCGCGTGAACCTCACCGAGGGCACGTGCAAATCCGAGCCGTTGAACATGGAATGGGCGCGTGACTACCTCGGCCAGCGAGGGCTCGCGAGCCGCTATCTCGTCGAAGAGGTCGACCCGAAGTGCGACGCGCTCGGGCCGGACAACAAGCTCATCTTCGCGACGGGGCCGCTCACCGGGACGATGGCCGCGACGGGCGGTCGCTACTCGGTGATCACGAAGAGCCCGCTCACGGGCGCGATCGCTTGCTCGAACTCGGGCGGCTACATCGGCGCCGAGCTGAAGTTCGCGGGCTGGGACATGATCGTGTGCGAGGGCAAGTCTCCAAAGCCCGTGTACCTCTGGGTGCACGACGACACGGTCGAGCTTCGCGATGCGTCCGACCTTTGGGGCAAGTCGGTCTGGGACGCGGACCACGCGCTGCATCGCATGCATCCGGATCCGCAGATCCGCATCGCGTGCGTGGGGCGCGCGGCCGAGAGCGGATGCCTGTACTCGGCCGTCATCAACGATCTGCACCGCGCCGCGGGACGTTCGGGTGTCGGCACCGTGATGGCGTCGAAGAATCTCAAGGCGCTCGTCGTGCGCGGCACGAAGGGGCTCGGCGGGTTGCACGATCCGATGGGCTTCATGAAGGCGACCGAAGCCGGCAAGAAGGTGCTCGCCGACAACGCCGTCACGGGGCAGGGGCTCCCGAAGTTCGGCACGCAAGTGCTCATGAACGTCGTCAATGAGATCGGCGCGATGCCGACCAACAACATGCAGACCGTCAAGTTCGACGGCGCGAGCAAGATCTCGGGCGAGGCGATGCACGAACCGCGCGAGAGCGACGGCAAGCCGAACCTCACGACGAACGCCGCGTGCTTTGCGTGCACGATCGCGTGCGGACGCATCTCGACGATCGATCGCAAGCACTACACGGTCGACAACAAGCCCGAGTACTGGGGCAACTCGGGCGGGCTCGAGTACGAGGCCGCATGGGCGCTCGGATCCGACACCGGAATCGACGACCTCGACGCCCTCACCTACGCCAACTTCCTGTGCAACGAGGACGGCTTCGATCCGATCTCGTTCGGCGCGACGGTCGCGGCCGCGATGGAGTTGTTCGAGAAGGGCGCGATCACCACGAAGGAAACCGGCGGGATCGAGATGAAGTTCGGTTCGGCCGAAGCGCTCACGAAGTGCGCCGAGCTCGTCGCGAAGGGCGAGGGCTTCGGCAAGGACATCGCGCTCGGCTCGAAGCGTCTGTGCGAGAAGTACGGTCGCCCCGAACTCTCGATGACGGTGAAGGGACAGGAGTTCCCGGCCTACGATCCGCGCGGGATCCAGGGGATGGGGCTCGCCTATGCGACGTCGAACCGCGGCGCGTGTCACCTGCGCGGGTATACGGTCGCGTCCGAGGTGCTCGGGATTCCCGAGAAGACCGACCCGCTCGTCACCGACGGCAAGGCGGCGCTCGTGAAGGCATTCCAAGACGCGACGGCCGCCGTCGATTCGAGCGGGCTGTGCGTGTTCACGACGTTCGCATGGA
>JAUIME010000571.1 GCA_030433195.1 bacterium | reverse complement strand
AAGATCGTGCAGGATGCGGATGATCGCGCGCTCGGTGCCCGCGTCGACACCCGCGAACGGTTCGTCCATGAAGTACAGGTCGGCCTCTTGCAGGAGCGCTCGCGCGAGGAACACGCGCTGCTGCTGCCCGCCCGAAAGCTGACTGATCTGACGGTTGGCGAAGTCGGCCATGCCGACGCGATCCATCGCCGCGCGTGCGGCCTCGCGGTGCGCGCGGCGCACGGGCCGGAACCAACCGATGCGTCCATAGCTGCCCATCGCCACCACGTCGAGCGCCGTCACCGGGAAGTCCCAGTCGACGCTCTCGCGTTGCGGGACGTAGCCCACGCGCGAGCGCACCTCGCGATACGGCCGTCCGAAGATCGACACGCGACCCGACACGCGGGGCACGAGATCGAGCACCGCGCGCAGCAGCGTGCTCTTGCCGGCGCCGTTCGGCCCGAGGATTCCGATGATCCCGCTCGCGGGCGCTTCGAGATCGATGTCCCAGAGCACGGGCTTGTGCTGATAGGCCACCGTGAGGTCACGGATCGCGAGCGGGGGTGCGGCGTGGTCGGCGGGAGTCGAGGACATGGTCACGGGCTTTCGGGGCGCGGGTTCCTTCGAGTGCGTACGTGAATCATTCTACGGGAGATTCGAGCTGCCCGAAGCAGCCGCCGGCTTCGATCGTGCCGCCGAGCGCTCGCGTGATGGTCGTGACGTTGTGGTCGATCATGCCGATGTACGTGCCGCGGTACGTGCCGGTTTCGCCCATCGCGTCGGAGAACAGCTCGCCGCCGATCTTCACGGTGTGGCCGCGCGCGCGCGCCCTCCTGCAGCGCTTCGACGTTCTTCCGCGCCACGCTGCTCTCGACGAAGATCGCCGTGATGCCGCGGTCGACGAGAAGATCGACGAGCCGATTGATGTCGTCGAGCCCCGCTTCGGACTCGGTCGAGATCCCCTGGATCCCGCGCACCTCGATGCCGTACGCGCGCCCGAAGTAGTTGAATGCGTCGTGCGCCGTGACGAGGATGCGCTTGGACTCGGGGATCGACGCGATCGCCTCGCGCGCGCACGCATCGAGCTGCGCGAGGCGCTCGCCGTAGGCCGCGGCTCGTTCGCGGTATAGGTCGGCATCGTCCGGATCGTGCTCGGCGAGTGCCGCGGCGACGGCATCGGTCGCGCGAGCCCATGCGTTCACGTCCATCCACACGTGCGGATCCGGGTGTCCTTCGAGATTGGGCGGTTCGAGCAGGTACGACGCGTCGATCTCTTCGGTGACGGCGTGCACGGGCTTCGATCGCGCCACCTTGATGAGCGTGTCGGTCATCTTGCCTTCGAGCAGCAGCCCCGAGTAGAACACGACGTCGGCTTCGAGCAGCGTCGCGACGTCGGACCGCGTCGGCTTGTAGAGGTGGGGGTCGACGCCTTCGCCGATGAGTCCCGTCACGGTCGCGCGCTCGCCCGCCACTTCGCGCACGATGTCGGCCACCATGCTCGTGGTCGCGACCACGGAGTACCGGTCGTCGTCGTGCTCGGGAGAATCGTTCGCGCCACCACAGCCGAAGGCGAGCGCCGCGAGCGCGACGATCGCCATCGGGATCGCGAACGTGCGGAGCGCGAAACGGTTTCGTGCCCGGCGGGCTCCCGCGGCCGGGCCAGGCAACGGCAGGCGATCCGACCGAGCGTTTCGGGGATCGAGGAGCGTCGAATCGGGCATGAGAGCCTCTGGATCAAAGAGTGGCTTCGGGCTGGTCTCAGGTAATCGATGCTCGAGACCTTGACTTTGATATATCAAAGTGTAGATTTTTCCTAAGCATTTTTCACTATTTCGTACAGTCGAAGGTCGGCCCGGGGGGCGTGAAGGGGCCACCTGCAGACTCGTGGAGAGCGGATATGCACAGCACCGCCGTCGAGAACTACCTGAAGCATCTGTTCCTCGAGCAGAACGACGATGGCGAAGAGCTTGTTGCGATGGGGCGGCTCGCGAGCGCCGTCGGCGTCACGCCGGGAACGGCGACGACGATGGTGAAGACGCTCGCCGAGTCGGGGCTCCTCGACTACGAGCCGCGGGGCGGAGTGCGGTTGACGCCGGCCGGACGCAAGCTCGCCCTGCACGTCGTGCGGCGCCACCGCATCATCGAGACGTTTCTCGTGAAGGTGCTCGGTCTCGATTGGTCCGAAGTCCACGACGAGGCCGAGGATCTCGAGCACGTCATTTCGGACCGGGTGCTCGAGAAGATCGATCAGATCCTCAACCACCCCGAGCGTGACCCGCACGGCGATCCGATTCCGACGGCGCGCGGGACGATCGACACCGCCGAGCACGAGAGTCTCGCGACCTACGACGCGGGGACCGACGTGTCGGTCGTGCGCGTGCTCGATCAGGATCCCGAGTTCTTGCAGTTTCTCGCGCGCCATCGACTTCGCCCCGGGCAGCGCGTCGCGATCCAAGGCCGTGACGAGGTGGCGGAGGCGATGACGCTGCGTCCCGAGTCCGGCAATCCGGTCACGATCGGCATCGGCAAGGCCGCGAAGATTCTCGTCCGCGCCGCGACGGATGCGGCGCCCGAGCGTCGCGAGTCGTAAGCCGCGGTCGACGGAACCGCCCGATGGTGTCGCGCGCCGACGTCGTGGCGCGGTTGCCGCGGTTCGAGCGATCCGCTAGGATCTTGCCATCCTTCGACGGGGTCGCGTTCGACAGCGCGTCGGCGAGCCCCGACCATGGCGGGACGGCCGTGATTCGCGTGTTCCGAGGCGTTTCACGGGAACGGGAAAGGGAGGGGCAATGGCGGAAGACTTCAATCCCTTCGAAGTCGCGCAGCGGCAGCTCGACGAGGCCGCGCGCTACCTGAAGCTCGACGACGCGACGCACCAATTGCTGCGGTGGCCGCAACGCGAGCTGCGCGTGACCTTGCCGGTGCGCATGGACGACGGCAGCACCAAGGTCTTTCACGGGTACCGTGTGCAGTACAACTCGTCGCGTGGCCCGACCAAGGGCGGCCTGCGATGGCATCCCGACGAAACGATCGACACGGTGCGCGCGCTCGCGGCGTGGATGACGTGGAAGACCGCGATCGTCGGCATTCCGCTGGGAGGCGGCAAGGGCGGCGTCACCTGCGATCCGAAGGAGCTGTCGGAGCCCGAGAAGGAGCGGCTCGCGCGTGCGTACATGCGGGCCGTCGCCCCGATGCTCGGAGTCCACAAGGACGTCCCCGCGCCCGACGTCTACACGACGCCGCAGATCATGGCCTGGATGATGGACGAGTACGAGACGATCCTCGGTGAGTCGCACCCCGGCGTCATCACCGGGAAGCCCATCCCCGTCGGGGGGTCGCAGGGGCGCGGCGATGCAACCGCGCGGGGCGGTCTGTTCACGGTTCGCGAAGCCGCGAAGGCGCTCGACCTCGACATGGACGGTGCCACGTGCACGATCCAGGGGTTCGGGAACGCGGGACAACACGCCGCACTGCTCAGCCGCGAGTTGCTCGAGCTCACGGTCGTCGCGGCGTCCGATTCGCGCGGGGGCGTGTACAATGCGAAAGGACTCGACGTCGAGAAGCTCGTCGAACACAAGCGCGAGAACGGATCCGTCGGCGGATTCCCGGGCGCCGACTCGGTCACCAACGACGAACTGCTCGAGATCGAGACGACCGTGCTGTTCCCGGCCGCGCTCGAGAACACGATTCGCAGCGACAACGCCGACAAGATCCGCGCGCAGCTCGTGTGCGAGCTCTCGAACGGTCCGACGACTCCCGAAGCCGACGAGATCCTGCACGACAAGAACGTGTTCGTGATTCCCGACTTCCTCGCGAACGCGGGCGGCGTGACGGTCTCGTACTTCGAGCAGGTCCAGAACACGTACAATCTGTATTGGGATCTCGAGGACGTGCATCACCGCCTCGACCGCACGATGACCGAGGCGTTC
>JAUIME010000570.1 GCA_030433195.1 bacterium | reverse complement strand
TCCTACGGTACGTCCAGCTACGGCTACGACGGTCGCTGCTCCAACCACTTCAAGATTTTCACCAACATCAATTCGGCAGTGGTGGACCCCAAGGCCTTCGACGAGGACAGCTTCGTCGATTTCGAGGGCGATTCCTGCATCATTCCGCCCAACTCCTTCGCGCTGGCGCACACGGTGGAATACTTCCGTATTCCCCGCAACGTGCTCACCATCTGCCTCGGCAAGTCGACCTACGCGCGCTGCGGCATCATCGTGAACGTCACGCCACTCGAACCCGAGTGGGAAGGACACGTGACCCTCGAGTTCTCGAACACGACGCCGCTTCCCGCCAAAGTCTACGCCAACGAAGGCGTCGCGCAAATGCTCTTCTTCGAGTCCGACGAGGTTTGCGAAACGTCGTACCGGGACCGCGGCGGGAAGTATCAAGGGCAGCGCGGGGTCACGTTGCCGCGAGCGTAGGCCGCAGCGCCGGCGAGTCACCGCTCGGCATCGCGCCGGATCTTCTGCAGGATGCGATCGAGCGATTGCAGGAAGCGGGATCGATCCCGCTTCTCGAACGGTGCGGGGCCACCCGTGACGACTCCCGCTTCGCGAAGTTGCGCCATGAGATCACGCTGCGCGACCGCATCCCCGATCGATCCTTCCTCGAACTCGCGCCCGCGCGGATCGAGCACGCGCGCGCCGTTCGCCACACAACGCGACGCGAGCGGTACGTCGGCCGTCACCACCACGTCGCCCTCCCCCGCACGTTCGGCGATCCAGTCGTCCGCGGCATCGAACCGGTCCTCGACGACGATCGTCTCGATCCAATCGCGTTCGGGCGCGCGAAGCCACTGATTCGCCACGAGGACGACACGCACCTCGAGCCGCTCCGCGACGCGATACACCTCGCGCTTCACGGGACAACCGTCCGCGTCGATGTAGATGCACGAACTCGAGATGTCGCACTCCTTTCGCGGACCAATGCGCATCATTCGCCCGGCCGTAGTTCCGCCGCGATCGCCTCGTATCGATGCACGCTCTCGTCATCCCCGAGCCGGCGGTGGAGTTCCACGAGATTCTCGAGCATGAAGAGCTTGTTCTCGGGGAAGATCGCCGGGTTGCCGCCGAGTGCGCTCCATCCTTCGAGCAACTTCGGCTTTGCTTCGTCGAGGCGCCCCTGCCCGAGGTAGGCGGCACCGAGCTGCGCGGCAATGTACGAATCGAGCAGTCCCGGCGCGATTCCCGCCTGCCGACGCAGATCGATGGTCTCGAGAATCAACCGCTCGGCCACGTCGTAGTCGCCCGCTGAGAGGCGCGCCGTGATGAGCCTGTCGCGCGCTTCCTTGCTTCTCGATGCGGCAGGTCCGAGCGTAAGGACAAAACCGGTGAGGGCCTCTTGAAACACGTCGGCCGCCTCCTCGTACTTGGCCAGATCGCGCAGCGTCACGCCGAGCTCGAGCCTCGTGAGCGCGATGTCGAAGTGCGGCTCCTCGAAGCACCGAACCCACACGCCGAGCGACGCGCGTAGACTCTCCTCCGACACGTCGAGGCGCCCCGCTTCGCGCTCGAATCGCCCGATCTGACGCAACGAATCCGCGATCGCGGGGCTGTCGCCCGAGAAGACACGACGACGCATCTCGAGTGCTTCCGTCGCGAGCCGCAACGCCGTACGGAGATCGCCGCGGCGGCGCGCGAAGTCCGCCACGACCGCGATCGAGAGTGCGGTGTCGCTGTGTTCTCCGAGCTTGGAGCGCCGCACTTCGAGCGCGCGCTCGAGGTACGCCTCGGCCGCGGCGAAATCGCGCGCCTCCATCTCCGCACGGCCGAGGTCGTGCAGGACGTCGGCGACGGCGATGCTGTCGTCGTCAAAGAGGTCTTCGCGAATGCGGAGCGCTTCTCGCAAGTCCGCGCGCGCCTCTTGAATTCGACGTTCCGCATGGTAGATGCCCGCACGCCGGCGCAGCGCCAAGCTCACGTCGTACCGCGCCCGCTCCGACCCACCGCGCAACGTCGTGAGCGCTCGATCGAGCTCGGCCAGCGCCTCCTCGTAGCGGTCGTCTTGGTGCAGGAGGAACGCGAGCGCCAACCGCCGACGCGCGGTCGCCTCCGAATCGACGCCGTGATATCGCGCGCTGATCTCCAATGCTTCCCGCGACGCGACGCACGCACCGCGGAAGTCGCCCGCTCGATGGCGAGCCCCGGCGACAACCTCCTTCGCCGTGCTGCGCAACTCGTGGTCGCCGACTTCGAGCGCGTCGAGCCGCTCGATTGCCTCGACCGCGATTCGTTCCGAACGCGCGTTGTCGCCTCGGTCGTGCAGCACGCGCGCGAGCTCGAGTCGTGCCTCGACGAGCGCGAGCGGATCGTCGATCGTCGTGCGCGGCAGCAAATCCAGCGCGAGAGCGAGCTGGCGCTCGGCCTCCTCGAGCCGATCCACGCCGTGCAGCGCCGTCCCCAGCGTGAACCGCATGGCGTACTCCGAGTCGGGATCATCCGCGAACTCGCCGGCATCGAGACTGCGAACGGCATCCTGGAGGATCTCGCTCACGCGAACGTCTTTCTTCATCGAGTACAACGGATCGGCGCTCGCGAGCATCCGCGCGAGGAAGTCACGGACGGCAACCGCACGCGCCGCGGCAAACTTCGCGTCGCGCTCGCGATCCTCGGCGAGCTCGCGCTCTCGATTCGCTCGTACGAAGCCGACGGACGTACCGATCGTCCCGAGCACGAGAGCGAGCAAGATCGAACTCGCCGCCGTCACGAGTACACGATGGCGCGCGACGAACTTCCGCACGAGATAGGTCCCGCTCGGCGAGCTCGCAACGACGGGCTCGTCGGCGAGAAAGCGTTCGACGTCCCGCGCGAGTTCTTCGGGGCTCGCGTAGCGGCGCGATCTCTCCTTCTCGAGCGCTTTCATCACGACCTGGTCGAGATCGCCACGCACGCGGGAGACCAGTTTTCCGATCGTGAGGCCTCGCTGCTCCGCGGCCTCGGTCCCTCCCGATTCGGAATCGAGCGTCAACCGCCGGCTCGGGATCGGTGGGGCCACTTCGCGCAAGATCCGCTGGACTTCTTGGAACGACTTCCCCGCAAGCGAGCGTGCGTCGAACGGCGGCGCCCCCGTCAGCAGCTCGTACAGAACGACGCCAAGCGCATACACGTCGGATCGCGTATCGACGTCGCCACCACCCGCGACCTGCTCGGGAGACATGTACGCGGGCGTCCCCATCAAGCGTCCCGTCTGCGTGATCATCACGTCGTCGACGATCGTCGGGTCGACCGCCTTCGCGATCCCGAAGTCGATGACCTTCGGCAAGGGCTTGCCGTCGACTTCGGCGACGAGCACGTTCGACGGCTTGAGGTCGCGATGGATGATCCCCTTGTGGTGCGCGTGTTGCACTGCACGGCACACTTGCACGAAGATGGCGAGACGTTCATCGAGCGACGAGCGCCGTCGGTCGGCATATTCGAGGAGCGGTGGACCCGGCACGTGTTCCATGACGAAGTACGGCAGGCCGTCGTCCGTCGCACCCGAGTCGAAGATCCGCGCGATGCCGGGATGATCCATGAGCGCCATCGCACGGCGCTCGGAGTGGAACCGCGCGATCACTTCGTCGCTGCTCATGCCCGCGCGAATCACCTTCAAGGCGACGCGACGACGAATCGGTTCGCGCTGTTCGGCGAGGTAGACAACCCCCATCCCGCCCTCGCCGATACGCTCGAGGATCCGGTACGGTCCGATGCGGTCCGTCTCACGCGGGCGGCCGCCGAGCGCACCGGATCCTTCGAGCGCACCTGCACGCGCGAACGCGTCGGTGTCGTGCTCGGCGCCTTCATACGCAGCCACGAGCCGCAGCACTCGCTCCGCGAGCGCGGCATCGTCGGCACACGCGTCGCGAATCACGGCCTCACGCTCCGAGGGCGCG
>JAUIME010000569.1 GCA_030433195.1 bacterium | reverse complement strand
CATAGATGCCCGTCTGGAGGATCATCGCGCGCAGTTCCTCAAGGCTGACGCCATTGCCGAGCGCCGGCTTCAGGTTGTTCGCGATCCAGAACGGCTGCGGATCGTCGCCCGTCAGCGGCGTCGGCATCGCGATGTCGCCCGTGCCTTCCGGAAGCTCTTCACGCGTGTCCTTCGTCGGCGTGTCGAACCAGATGTACACCGCGTACTTCGCCTGCGAGAGCGAAGGCGGCGCCTGGATGACCATTTCGAAGTTGTCGGTGTTCGGATCGATGAAGAGCTCGCGCTCGGGACCGTTACCGGCCGATCCGTTGATGTAGAGCACCGGCTGCGGTGCACCGACTCCACCGTTCACCGTACCGACGCGCGCGTCGTAGAGCAGCTCGACCGTGAGGGTACCCGCGGCGCTCGAGCCCGACGTGTTGTCGTCGGTCGCGACGCAGGTGTAGTCACCCGCATCCGCAGCGTAGACCGGATCGATCGTGAGCGTGTCCGTCATGGCGCCGCTGATGCGCGCGTCGTCGACGAGGTCCACGCCGTCCTTCTGCCACTGGTAGGTGACCACGCCGCTACCCATCGCCGACGCCGTGAAGACGACGGGGTCGCCTTCGCAGATCAACTGGCTCGCCGGGTTCGTGTCGAAGCACGGCGGGTTGGGGAGGCCCGGCGACTCGGTGCTGCCGCAGGTCGGCGAGAACGAGCCGATCTGGAACGCACCCGTCTGGTTCGGGCATCGGAAGACGTGACCCGGAACGAAGCTGCCATCCGGACCGACGATGTTCGCCGAGTAGAGGCAGTCTTCCATCGGGAAGTTCTCACTGAGGCCGACTTCGTCGACGATCGTCGCCCAGGGAAGAACGTCGAGCGTGCAATCGTCGTTGGCGTCGAGGTCGTCGCCGTCCATGCCCGTGAAACCGGCCACGAGCATGTGCGTGACGTTGTCGCTGTTCTCGAAGTTGATGCCGTTGCCCGCACCCGAGAGGATGAGGTCGGGAACGTCACCGCAAGCGAGGTCGAGCGTGAACGTGTCTTCGACCGCCAGGAAGTGACCATCGGCCGGGATCACGAGACCGTCGAGCGAGATGACGGCTTCGATGATGCCGATCTCCGGCGTGGCGTCACCGATGACGATGTAGGTGAGACCATCGAGCGAGGTACCCGGCGCACCGACGAGCTCGAAGTACTCGTCGTTGTCCGTGCCGCCCTGGTCGATGCGGATTTCGTTGATCGCGACCGCCGGCAGCGAGCCGACCGTGAGCGTCGCGAGATCCGACGTGAGCATGCCGCAGTTGCTCGCGACGACGCAATCGTAGTCGCCGGCATCGCCGACCATGACCGGATCGATCGTCAGCGTGTCCGTGGTGGCACCCGAGATCGAGCCGCCATCGACGAGGTCCACGCCACCCTTTCGCCACTGGTACGTCACGTTGCCACCACCGTTCGTCGCGATCGCGAGGACGGCCATCGAGCCTTCGAACACGGTCTGGCTGTTCGGCTGGTCGGTGATGAAGAACGCTTCGGGGTTCGTTGCGCCCGGCGAATCGAGACCGCCGACCGGATCGAACGGACCGATACCCCAGTCACCCGTGCCATCGGTGCAGCGGAAGACGTGACCCGGAACGAACGTGCCATCCGGGCCGACGATGACCGGACCGTAGAGGCAGTCTTCCATCGGGAAGTTCTCCGACAGGCCGACCTGATCCACGATTTCCGACCACGGCGTCACGTCGAGCGTGCAGTCGTCGTTGGTGTCGAGGTCGTCGTCGACCGCGCCCGTGAAGTCGCGGACGAGGAGATGCGTGACGTTGTCGCTGTTCTCGAAGTTCAGGTTCGCCATCAGGTCCGCCACGCCGAGCGTGAACGTCGCTTCCGCGGCGACGAAGAAGCCGCCCGAACCGATGCCGATCGAGTTGCCCGTCAGATCGACGGCCGTCTCGACGACGCCGCTTCCGGCCGCGCCGTCACCGATCGTGACGTACCAGAGGCCGTCGAGCGAGGCGCCTTCCGGGCCGAAGAGCTCGAAGTACTCGTCGTCGTCACCACCCGGCTGGTCGATGCGAATCTCATTGATGAAGATGTCGACCGGGCAGTCGTTCGCGGCACCCGGCGTGTCGTTGCCGCCGACCGGATCGAAGGCACCGATCAGGAACGAGCCGGCACCATCCGGACAACGGAAGACATGACCGGGGACGAACGTGCCATCCGGGCCGACCGATGCGCCGCCGTAGAGGCACTCGCCAGCCGGGAAGTCTTCGTTGAGGCCGATCGAATCGACGATCGACGACCACGGCGTGACGTCGAGCACACAATCGTCGTTCGTGTCGAGGTCGTCACCGTCCGCACCCGTGAAGTCCGCAACGAGCAGGTGCGTGACGTTGTCACTGTTCTCGAAGTTGAGGTTCGCGGTCAGGTCCGCCACGCCGAGCGTGAACGTGCCCTCAGCCACGACGAAGTAGCCGTTCGCATCGAGCGAGTTGCCCGTGAGGTCGACGACCGCTTCGATCGTACCGCTGCCGCCCGCACCATCGCCGATCACGAGGTACGTGAGGCCGTCGAGCGACGTGCTCGGAGCACCGTACAGCTCGAAGTACTCGTCGTCGTCGGCACCGGGCTGGTCGATGCGAATCTGATTGATGGACAAGGACACGCCTGCGAGCACCGGCTGAGCGATCAAGCCGAGCGCGAGCAAGGTGATCCACAGCGACACCTTCTTCATGGATACCCCTCCTTCATTCATTGCGTTGGTGACGTCGAAGACGAACGATCGAGTAAGACGTCGCGCGGAATATCGAGACGCCCCTCGCTGGAGCGCATTCGGGTGACGAGAGAACGAAGGCAGCAATCTCCGAAGCGCCTTCGACGGGTGACGAGCGGAACATCGTCCGTTGATCGAGCCCGTATGTTGGGACTCCACCCAGTCGGAGTCAAGCCCGCACATCGGGACTCGACGACCGAGGACCCGACACGAGAGCAACTCTCCGAAAGGGCTGAGAGGGTAGGGCTTGCGGATTTGGATTGCGTGAGCCGTACGGCAGTTTTCGGCGAGCGAGCCGATGTCGCGGGCAAGACGCGTCGCACCCTCTTCCATCGCGACGGGAGCTCGCGTCGATCGTTCCGAACGGCGTGGCGGCGACGTTCGAACGCCACCCTCGTCGAGGCACCCGACGTATCCCCTTTCGGACTTTGCCCCTATCGAACAGGCGTGGCTTCCGTGCCCCGCGCGGCACGGACGACCGGGACCTGCGCGCGTCCGAAATCGCGACGCCTCCCCGCCCCGGTCGTCCCGCGACAATCAGTCGCGGTTCGCGTCGATCGAAATCCGGTCGCGCGGGCCCTTCTGGTGACGAACCACGAGCTCGACGAAGATCGCTCCCCGCTCCCGTTCGGGCTCGAAGCCGGCCAGCACGAGCAGAGTGCGGCCGCCGTCCTCGACGATTCGCTCGATGCTCCACTTGCCGCTCGTGACCTTCGGTTCCTGCACCGTCACGGGTACGGTCGCCCCTTCGAGGTCGACCCGACGTTCCTCGAGCGCATCGAGGTGAGAGAAGTCGATGTCGACACCGAGTCGGATTTTTCCGTCGTCTTCGACGTGCGCGATGGCGCTGAAGAGCATGCCCGTCTCGAGCACGTCGACGACGGGGTCGGCCACGAACGTCGTCGCGTTCCGCTCGATCTCGAACTCGCGGATGTACGCGGTTTGGTTGGAGAAGACGATGTCGCCGTATTGCCCCGACGCCAACGGAAGCGCGAAGTACCGCACGTACTCGCTGTCGGCGGTCAGCGTGCGCACGCCCTCGAGCGTCGCTTCACTCGGTCGGTCACAACTCAACAGCAACGGATGACGCGGTCCCGAATGCAGCCGGACGCCACCCGACATCTCGAGCGTCGCGACACCCGACGCATCCCCGAAC
>JAUIME010000568.1 GCA_030433195.1 bacterium | reverse complement strand
CGCTACGAGCTCGCGATCGAGGCGATCGAGACGGGTCCGAAATTCTGCCTCGCGACGGTTCGAGCGACGACCTCGTTCGGCCCCGCGCCGAATGCGTGCCGATCGGCAAGCGACACGGCCGTGTGGGTGCTCGAACCCGCCCCGACGGGAGCGCTCCAGGCCACGTTCCGTTACTCGGTCGAGCCCGAAGCGCAGCGACGTCTCGAGCAATCCCGCTACACGAGCCCGCACGGAGGCTACTCGCTGCGTCGCCCCGACGGATGGGTGCTCTTCGTACCCACGACCGGTCCGCGCACGATGTTCGATCTCGTCTGGATGTTCCATCCCGCGTCGCACTCGATCATGAGCGTCGGCGTCGTCGATCTGCCGCCGCGTGAGGTCGACGCCGAGACGCTCGCGGCGCTCGAGCGAGACAACCTCCTGCACGACGCCGCGTACACGACGGAAGTCCTCGCGTTCGAATCCGGCAAGCTCGCCGGAGCCGACGCCTGGATCTCGAAGACCGCCTCGCGTATCGCCGGAGGACGAGGCAACGACTTCGAAATCGTCAACCTCAAGATGCACACGGTCCGCGAACGCCTCTACACGACCGTCTACTACCAAGCGAACACGCGTGCGCTGTTCGACGCGCATCGCGCCGACTTCGACGCGCTCCTCGCGAGCTTTCGGTTCACCGAGCCGAACGTCCCGCGAGCCGGCACGATCGAGGGGACGCGCTTCACGCACGTCGCCAGCGGTTGCGAACTGAATGCCCCCGAAGGCTGGACGCTGTCGCTCGGCGCGAGTCGCGAGGTCTTTCGGCTGCTGCTCGTGCCACCGGCCCAGAGCGCCGAAGACACCGTGTCGCAGGACGAGTCCCGGGTCGTCTTGTTCGCGCAGCGCATCGGGCGACGCGAGGATCCCGACGCCGCCGTCCGCGCGTACTTCGAAGACAACATCCGCGACTTCCAGCGCAAGGTGCCCGGCATGATGCTGCTCGACGACGTGCGGCCCCTCACTACGCGCGCGGGAACCCACGGCTACGAGATCACGCTCGCGCTGCCGATCGAGTCGATGGAACGCGTCCGAAAGATGGCCGTCTTCACGGCCAACGACCACCTCTTCGTGATCCACTGCGACGCGATCCCGCCGACGCGCTTCCGGAAGATCGAGTCCGCCTTCGACGAGTTGATCGCGGGCCTCGCGCTGCGCTGAGCGCTACGCCTCGGCGCCGACCGCTTCCACCGGCTTCACGTCCGGCGCGTGGTCGTCGCGGCGGAAGTCGACCGCGACGCGGCGTGACACCCCCGCCTCCTCCATCGTGACTCCATAGAGCACATCGGCCGCGCTCATCGTTCGCTTGTTGTGCGTGATGATGATGAACTGCGACTGCCCCATGAAGCCCTGGAGCATCCCGAGGAAGCGGCGCACGTTCGATTCGTCGAGCGCGGCGTCGACTTCGTCGAGCAGGCAGAACGGCGACGGGCGCGTCGAGAAGATGGAAAACATCAGCGCGACGGCGGTCATCGTGCGCTCGCCCCCGCTGAGAAGACCGATCGACATGAGTTCCTTGCCGGGCGGACGCGCGACGACCTCGATGCCGGAATCGAGCACGTCTTCTTCGTCGATCAGGAACACGTCGGCCGACCCTCCGCCGAACAACTTGCGGAACGTCTCGCGGAAGTTCTTGCGAACCTCGGCGAACGTCTCGAGGAACTTCTCGCGGGAATCGCGATCGAGCTGCTTGATCACCTCGCGCAGTCGATTCGCCGACGTCACGAGGTCTTCCTTCTGCGTGTGGATCGCGCCGTAGCGTTCTTCTTCTTCCTCGAGCTCGCGGATGGCGTCGAGGTTGACGTTGCCGATGCGGTCGAGCTTGGAGCGCATCTCCTCGATCTCCTTGCGAACCGCCTCGAGATCGACTTCTTGCTCGACGAAGTCCGCGTAGGCCTCGACCAGCGACAGGCTCAACTCCTCGGACACGCGATCTTCGAGGTTCTTCACGTGGACGTCGAGCTCGCGCGTCTCGAGCTCGAGCGATTGACGCTTCTGACTCGCCGTGTCGCGCGCGGTCGCGGTCGCTTCGGCTTGCTCTTGCGATCGTCGCAACCCTTCGCTCGCCTCGCGGATCTTGACGTCGACTTCGGAGAGCGTGGCGCGCGCCGTCTCGATCTCGGTCGTGGTTTCGGCGTGGCCCTTCTTCGCCGCTTCGCCGCGCTCGATCGATCGCGTTCGTCGCTCTTCGAGGCGCTCGAGATCGAGCGCGAGCCGCTCGACCGATCGCCGCGTCTCGGCGAGGGCGCGATTGCGCACCTCCATCGCCCGCACGAGCCCGTCGCGGCGTTCCTCGCCTTGGGCCATCGCGACCGCCGCGGCGTTACGCTCCTCGCGGATCGCTTCGCGCTGGCTCTCGAGCTTCTCGAGGGACTCGACCGCGTCGCGCACGGCCGTCTCCCCCTCTTCGACGCGACGCACCGACACCTCGACTTCGGCCCGGACGGTCTCGAGCTGCGAGCGGACGTCCGCGGTACGCGCCTCGAGGTCTTCGTGTTCTTCGCGGGCGACGCGCGCCTCGGACTCGAGGTGCGTCTTGCGCTGCCCGAACGTGTTCTGTTCGAGGTGCACGCGCGAGCGCTCTTCTTGCAGCTCGTTGCCGCGCGTTCGCAGCTCTTCGATCTCGGTCGCCAGGGCGCGGATGCGTTGCTCTTCGCCCTCGATGTCCCCTTCGATCCGCGAGATCTTCTCACGGACCTCGGTGACCTCGCGACCGAGGTCGCGCAGCTCGGCCTTCTGCGTGATGAGACCGCCGCCGCCCTTGCCCTCGCCACCACGGATGACACCGTCGCGGCCGAACCACTCGCCGTCGAGCGTCGCCACGGAGAACGGCGAGCCGTCGCGGCGCAGCGCGAGCGCCTGCTCCCGGTTTTCGACGATCACGACGTCGCGCAGCAGATTGGCGAACACCGCGCGATGCGCCGGGTCGCACTCGATGCGATCGACCGCGTAGCCCTCGCCCGTCGAGCCACCGGCGGGCGGCGCGGTCGTCGTCGCCCCCGGCCCCGCCGCGGCGAGCGCGTCGAGCGCCAAGAACGTCGCGCGGCCGTGCTGTCCCGATCGAAGACGCTCGATCGCGGCGATCGCATGGTCGCTCGTATCCATGACGACGACCTCGGCGCGATGCGACAGGGCGCATTCGATCGCGCGCGCGAAACGCGTCTCCACGGTGAACAGATCCGCGACGAGGCCGACCACTCCGTCGAGTGTGCCCTCGCCCTTCTCCGACGCTTCGAGGACCGCCCGCACGCCGGCCTCGAGCCCAGCACGACGCCGTTGGACGTCTTCGAGGACGAGCATGCGCGACGTGCGCTCGGCTTCCTTGCGCTCCCAGCTCGAAAGCTCCGAGCGACGCGCGTCTCGCGACGTCTCGGCCGCGTCGAGTTCGGCGCGACGCTCGCTGAGCGTGCGCTCGGTGGTTGCCAGGTTCTCGGTCAGCGCGCGCTCGCGCCCGTCGATCTCGGCGCGCTGCGCTTCGAGCGCGGTGAGTTCTTCTTGAATCTCTAGGATGCGACTCGAAAGCCGCTCCGCGCGCGTGACGAGGGTCTCTTCCTGAACGCCGAGCTCGACGACACGGTTCTGCAACCGCGTGCGTGTCTCGAGCGACTCGACAGCTTCGCGACGGCGTCGTTCGACAGCCTCGCGCGCCGACTCGACCTCGCTCGCAAAGCGCTCCCAAGCGATGTTCTTCTCGTCGACCACGCCGCGAGCCCGCTCGACCTCGGCTTCGGCTTCTTCGACCTGCGCGGTCGTCTCGTCGATGATCCGCGCGGACTCGGACTCCTCGGTCGCGAGCTCGTCGCGCGTGCGCACCTTCTCGGCCATCTGCGCTTCGGCATCGCTCGCTTCGTTGGCGGCCGACTCGGCCTGTTCTTCGAAGCGA
>JAUIME010000567.1 GCA_030433195.1 bacterium | reverse complement strand
AGAAGACGAGTGTCACGATCGCGAGCGCCCCGATCCGCAGCCCGAAGCTACAGCAGCCTCGGGTCGTCGCATCGAGCTTCAAGTACGCGATCCACGTGAGCGGAATCGCGAGCAGACAAAGCGCGAGCAGCGCCCACACCCGGTGCTCCGTTCCCTTGGCCCACGCTCCGAGGCGTTCGCTCCACGCCTCGAACTCGTCGCGCGGAACGCTCAAGAGCGTATGGGCTCGGTACACCGTACCGAGCGATCGCCCCGACTCCGCGACGTACCAATCCCGCACGTACGATCCCGAGGTTACAGGATTCGCGAGCGCCTTGGCAAGGCGCTCGCGGGCGCGCTCGTGACTCCACGACGCGATCGGGGACCGTTCGTGGTTCCCGTCGCCGTCGAGCGCGGCGTAGAGCTGCGCGGCCGCGTCACGCAGCGCCGAATCGCGCGCCATCGACGCATCGCCCCGCAGTCCGGATTCGCCGCGGATCACGATGGCGTCGCCCGCTTCGGACCAGGCATCCAGATTCGTCACCCACGGCTTGTCGACGTAGGGCACCACGAGCGACCCCGCCGCCTCCGATCGCGATCGCACGCGCAGGATCCACTGCGGATCCTCGCGATCGACCGAGACGAACCAGGTCGTCTCGGGGCCTGCGTCGCGGCTTTCGCTGCGAGCCCGGCGCCGCCCGTCGAACGATCCGTCCGAAGTCTCCACGATCGTCACTTGCAGATCCCGCTGGAACAGCAAGCTCGCGATCGCACGCGCGACGGCGTCGACCTCGGCACTTCGCTCCGCGAGGAAGCCGGCTTCTTTCACGAGTACGATCGTCGGCCGAGCTCCGGCATCCATGAGCGCGGGGTCGCGATCGAGAAGACGCTCCGTCGCGAACCGCGCCGCCTCGAAGCGGCTCGATTGGACGGGCTCGAGCGCGAGGACGGGGTCGAATCCGGCCGTGTCGGCCGCGTGAGCCGCCCCCGACAGGAGTACGAGCCCGAGCCAGGCGATCCCGAATATCCGCTTCATCGTGTCTCTCCGAGTTCCGTTTGCGGGACGCTCCTCCGCGTCCCCGGTCGAATTCGTGCGAGCGCGGAATTATTCGCGTCCGACCCTGCACAAATTCACGGAGAGGCCGGAAATCAGGCGGATCCCTCGATGTTCAGGCGACACGAGCCGCTTCGGACGTGGCAGCCGGGATACAGACGCGCTTCGGCCCCGCCGCCCTCTTCGTCCACGTGAACGCCGGCACGTGAACTCCCGACGAGCTCGCCCGCGAAGGGGCCCTCGGTCGCTCGGAAGATCTCGAGCGGATCCTCCGCGTGGAGGGCTTGGATGTGCGCATCGGCCCCGGGACCGACGAGGATTCGCCCCTTCTTGCCATCGGGGGGCATGAGGACGACATGGCGGATCCCGTCGACTTCGAATCCATCCGCCAGTGCCAGCACGGCCGCGCGGCTACGCGGCGTCGGAACGCGAAAGACGAACTCGAAGTCTTCGCCGAGCCGGACGCGGTCCCCGTCTGCGAGGGCATGCACGTCGACCACGGCGCCGTTGACGCGGCACTCTTTGCCGGGCACCGCCTCGATCTCGTATTGGAAACCACCGTGGAAGCTCTGCGACCGGCGGATCTCGGCGTGCTCGCTCGACAGGCTCGCGAGGATCGACAGATCGAGATCCTTGCCCATGATGTTACCGATTCGGACACGCGCCTTCGTGAGGATGAGGTAGTCGGACCCCTCCTCGACGCGGATCACGAAGCGCTCGTCGAAGAGCCTCGAGCGATCGACCCGCTCGCGCAACGCCTCGACGCGCGGATGCCCCGCGAGCGCCTCCGCGTCGAGCCCTGCGAGCTCGCGCCCGGCCTCCTCGGCGCGGCCCTCGCGGAGACGGCCCTCGATGCTCTCGAGCGTCGGCGCCGCCTCGCGAAGCGCGCGTACCGCGGCCCGTAGCGACTCCGAGTCCGGATGCCCCGGGAAGATCCGCTCGCCGCGATCGAGCGCGTGCAAGGCTTCTTCGAGCTCGCCCCGCTCATACAGCGCGCGCGCCTCGTCGAGACTCTCGCGCGCCCTCGCGGATTCGCCGCGAAGCTCCTTCACACGCGCCGCGAGAAACGAGCGCGCGTCGGTCGGCAGCTCGACGATCGCGAGCGCCGCCTCGGCCGATGCGAGCGCCGCCCCATGCCGGTGTTCGGCCAACTTCTCCTCGAACTCGCGGACGGCTCGTTCACCGATGGGCGCGGCGACGCGCGCCGCGCCGTCGCGAGCTTCGGCGAACGTCGGTACCGCTTCGGCGGCCGCGCGATAAGCCCGCAAGGCTCCGTCGAGGTTTCCGGCAGCTTCTTCACGGCGGCCCTCTTCGAGATGATCGAGCGCCGTCGCGCGCCGACCGAGATCCCCGAGCCCCTCGGCGACCGCACGACTTCCCGCATCGAGATCCCGCAGGATCGAAAGCGGTCCGCGCACCCGCTCGGCATCGGCTCGCGTTTCGGCGTTCACGAGTTCGCGCTCGATCGACGCGAGCTCGCGCTCGACGCGCTCTCGAAGGGAATCGATCTCGCCGAGGATCGCGTCGGCTTCCGAAACGAGCGCCGGCTCCGCGAACAACGACACGCAGCAGCGCACCGCCCCGTCGAGATCGCCCGCGTGGACCATCCGGCGGATCCGCGACGACGCGATGATCTCGCCCCCTTCGAACGCCTCGAGTCCTTCGCGAAGCGCCGTGACGAAACGGGCCCCGCGTGACTCCGTGTTCTCACTCGCCGAACCCGCGGCTTCCCGCGCGGCCCCTCGATCGGAACGCCGGAGCGCGTCGAGAATCGCGCGGCGTCGATCGCCGAGCGCGCGGACGTCGCTCTCGAGCCTTCGTCTCTCGGACGACGGGAAAGCGACCGTGGGTACGAGCTCGGCCGCGTGCGCGAACAACGTCGCGGCGACGGCGGGCTCGCCGAACCGTTCCGCGAGGACGGCGCGCCGAGCGATCCGAAGCGCTCGCGCGAGTCGCGCGGCCGACGAATCGGCAACGTGCGGCAGACCGAGGCGCCGATACGATTCGAGCGTCGCGAGCGCTTCGTCGATCCGACCGCCATCGAAGGCCGTCGCCGCCGCCTCGGTGAGTCGCTCGGCCGCGGCCGCTCGGGCTCGCTCCACCAAGGGATCGGTCCGCGCCTCGTACGAACGCTCGAGGATCGCCGTCGCCGCGCGCCATGCTCCGTCGCCGTCCCCGCGGCGCAAGGCGTCCGCGATCGTCTCGCGGAGCGCGTCGATCTCCGCCTCGGCGAGTGCTCGGCGCAACTCTTCGAATCGTGCATCGTCTCGGCTGATCGCACGCAGGCGGTCGAGCTCGTGCCGCCCGCGTTCGACGTCGCCGGCTTCGATCGCGCGCTTGACGCGTGCAGCGCCTTCGTCCGCCGCGGCACCGCGACGCTCGAGCTCCGCCGCGAGTCCCTTCCGAACCTCGCGATCCGGAATGGACGCGAGGACGCGTCCCGCCTCGCCGAGTCGCGCGTCGGCGAGCAGCCGCTCGACTTCGCGCTCGGCGCTCTTGCCGACTTCGGTATCCCGTCGACGCCGGCTGATTCCGTCACGTAGATCGCGCTGCAGTTCGACGGCCGACGTCGATCGCTCTCCATCGGCCAGGGCGCGCTCGACGTCTTGATAGGCGGCCGTCAGGTTGTTTCGATCGCGGTGACTCCGCGCGCGGTCGAGCAACTTGCGTCCGGCTTTCTCTCGGATCGACTTCGCCCGCACGTGCTCGCGAATCAACGGATCGTTGGCGAGCGTGATCGCTTCTTCGAAGCGCCCCGCGCGCAACGCGCGGCTCGCGAGCTTCATCTTCGTCCAATGTTCGAACAACGCCATCAGGCACCTCGACTCCACGTACACGCGACGACGGTCGCATCGTCTCGCGGTCCGCGCGCCTCGATGGCACGCAGCACGT
>JAUIME010000566.1 GCA_030433195.1 bacterium | reverse complement strand
ATGCGTTCGGAGTCGACATCGAGCAAGAACACGTCGAGACCGCGTCGTGCGGTCGCGAATCCGCTGCGGTGGGGACCTGCCTGATCGAACCCCTCTCCCTCGAAGAGGACCCGAGACTCACGCGTGACGAGGTCGTAGAGGTAGCAACGACCCTCGAGCTCGGCACTGCGGAAGAGGCGATCTTCGTCGAGGAACCTCCAAGGACTCTCCCCGTGTCGCCGCGTCGGGCCGATCACTTGCGGCAGCGTCCGTCCGACCATCTCCCAGGCCCATCCGCGCGCGTGCTCGGGAACGAGTTGGTGTTGCTCCCACGCCCCCCAGAGATCGTCGGATCGGGCGAGTGCCCCCGTCGCCTCGAGCGTGGCCCCGACGGCGCGGGCTTCGTTCCGCTTGGCCTCGGCTTCGCGCTCACGGGCGAGGTCGCGTTGCTCGGTGGCAACCTTCGCGAGGATCAGCGAGACGACGATCCCCGCGAGCAGCGTCACGATCGTCGCGGCAACCCCGCCGACGAGCGTTCGATGACGTCGCGTGAACTTGCGCGCAACGTAGGTCCACGTCGGCGGTCGCGCCACGATGGGCAGATCGTCCAAATAGCGTCGGATATCGGCCGCGAACTCCGCCGCCGAATCGTAACGGCGCGCGGGCTCCTTCTCGAGCGCCTTCCCCGCG
Source organism: bacterium (assembly GCA_030433195.1). Classification (GTDB taxonomy): domain Bacteria; phylum Planctomycetota; class JACOTG01; order JACOTG01; family JAUIME01; genus JAUIME01. The sequence goes on along the minus strand of JAUIME010000566.1, from coordinate 3,270 downwards.
ATCGTTTCGATGTCATTCGCGAGGTCGGGCTCGACACGCCGCAAGCGCGGCGCATCGGCCTCGGCCAACAGACGGATCGCTACGGTCGTCGGCAAGCCCGCGATCGCGTGCGGCAAGCGTCCCGAGAGCAGCTCGAAGAGCATCACACCGAGCGAGTAGACGTCGGCGCGACGCGTGACGCGTTCGGGATCGGCGCTCAACTGTTCGGGCGCCATGTAGGCGAGCGTCCCGATCACCTGACCCGTCTGCGTCATGACGGTCGAAATGGCCGTCGACGTGTCGCCGGCGCGGGCCACGCCGAAGTCGAGCACCTTGGGCCGGCCGTGCTCGTCGACCAACACATTGTCGGGCTTCAGGTCGCGATGGATCACGCCCTTGTCGTGCGCATGATGCACGGCATCGGCGACCTCGGCGATCAACGCGAGGCGATCCTTCACTCCCAAATGCGCTTGCTCGGCGTGCGAGCGCAGGTCGACGCCGTCGATGAACTCCATGGCGAAGAACGGCTGCTCGCCATCCCCGAGGTCGAACGTTCCGGCTTCGTAGATCTGCGCGATGCCCGGATGATGCAGGCGACCGATGAGTTCGGCCTCCTGACGGAATCGTCGCAGTCCGTCGACCGTCGCACGATGGGCGGGAATCAACTTCAGCGCGACGCGGCGACGCGGCGAGACCTGCTCGGCCTCGTAGACGACTCCCATCCCGCCTTCGCCGATCCGCCGCACGATGCGGTAATCGCCGACGCGCTCGGGTCCCGATCCACCGACGGCTGCGACGCGCTTCGCCGACGAAGCCTCGCCGCTGTCGAGCATCGCCTCGAGCTGGCCACGCGACGCTTCGATCCTCGACTCGGAGAACGCGTCGGCACCCGAGTCTTGCGCGTCCATCAGGAGCAGGCGCTCGGCCTCGGTGCGCAAGTCTTCGTCACCGTCGCAGGCCCGGTCGAGGAGCTCGTCGCGGGCAGCTCCGTCGAGCGGTCGTGCCTGCTCGAAGATCTTCTGAAGCCGAGCGTATCGGTCCGCACCCATCGAGATCGGCTAACCGGCGAGCTGGCAGCGAAGCCACGCGCGCGCCATGGTCCAGTCGGAGACGACCGTCGTCTCGGAAATCCCGAGCTCGGCCGCGGTCTCGGAGATCGTCAGAGACCCGAGGAATCGGAGCTCGACAATCCGGGCGTGCCGCGCGTTGTGACTCGCGAGAGCGGAGAGCGCCTCGTCGAATGCGACCACGTCGAAAACCCGAGGCTCGTGCGCAAGACCCTCGTGAAGCGTGACGGCACGAACGCCACCGCCACGCTTTGCACGCCGATGCGCCTTCGCGTGATCCGCCAAGACCTGCCGCATGGCGGTCGCCGCCACCGCGAAGAAGTGACGACGCCCGTGCACGGGGTCGAGGTTACCGACGAGCTTGAGCCACGCCTCGTGAACCAGAACCGTCGGCTGCAACGTGTGCCCCGCCGGGCTCACACCGCCGGCAAAGACAGCGTGCGCAAGACCGCGCAACTCGTCGTAGACGAGCGGCAGCAGCAAGTCCTCCGCGGACTCCCCTCGCTCGCGCGCCGACTCGAGGAGCCGCGTCACGTCGACCTGTCGCTTCTCTTTGTGCGCCATCGCCTTGCTGCCCCAAAACGGCGATGATAGCCGATCGCCTCTGCCGGCACAACCCCTTCTCGTACAAACACTTCGGGGACGGCAGCCGTCAATCCCACAATGTGCTGAACAAGCCGCTAAGGAGCGCGTGCAGCCCCGGTTGGTTCAGCCCCCAGCCGCTCTCCGTGGTGGAATCGCGGAAGCGCCGTTCGAGCCGTTGGGTGATCGCGCGTCGATGTTCACGCGTCAGGCGGCCGACCTCTCCCTTGTCGAAGAAGACGCCGTGACACCGCGTGCAGTAGTCGATGTGAACACCGCGAACCTCGACGATGCAGACCGCGTTCGTACTGCACTCGGGACACGAGACACGACTCTCGAAGTGGTGGTCTTCGCGAACCACGCGATCGAGCTGCTGCACGATGCGCCGGCCGGTGTCCGTACCGGGAATGAGCATCGAGAGCGCCCGAGCAGACACCCACGTCCCGTAGCACTGCGTGCATCGATCCACGGGTGTCTGCTTGACGGTCATTTCTTGCAACGTCGCGTCGCAACGGGGGCAGTTCATGCCGTAAGCTCCTCGGGTTCTTTCGCGAGGATAGCCATAGGGTCGTTTCGATTCAAGGCGGGTTCACGCGACGTCCGATTCTCGTCGGTCGCGATCAATCCCCGGTCGTGCCCCGTTCGAGGTCTAGGATGCGACGCTCGAGCACGTCGATCTGCTCGCTCTGGAACTGCACGACCTTCGTGAGTACCGCGACGACGTCCATGGCCGCGAGTCCCTTTCGGTCGCTCGTCGCGACGAGATCGGGAACCTCCTCGGCGATGAAGCCCGCGTAGTCCTCACCCGCTTCGGCCTTGTAGTTGAACGTGCGCGGACGAAGGCGCTCGAGCGCCTCGGCGGCTTCGACGAGCGAGAGATCCCGGATGTTCTCCTTCAATTCGCGCGACGACGCGTCGGTCCACACACCGCCGGCCGTGCACACCGCGCCGCTCGCCATCGTAAGCGGGTCGGAGGTGCTCGACGTCCCGAGCCCGACGTTGCCCGTCGTGCGGTCCGCCGTCAAGACGAAGCCGGCACCACCGTTCGCGAAGACGACGAAGCCGTCGTCGGCAACCTGAGGCCCGACCGTCCAACGGGTGCTGCCGGGCCGTGCGAACTGCAGCGTCGCTTGCCCGTCGATCTCGAGACGGGCGCTTCCCGCTACTTCGAGCCTCGCGTCCGGCGTGTCGGTTCCGATGCCGAAGTTACCGAAGTTGAAGTAGCTGTTCCCCGTCGCAGTGAGCCGCGCGCCGAGCAAGCCGTCGTTGAACAGCGTCAGGGTTCCTTCGTTGCCGGATTCGCTCTTGATCGTGACGACGTCGTTGTCGAGATCCTGGCGCCGCACGCGGATCGCGTCGGTGCGCTGCACCGGTCGCCGTCCACTGCGCACCCGCGAGGTATCACCGTGAGCACCACTGAGCTCAACCGCTCGACGCTCCAGTCCAAGGACAAAGAAGAACTCCATCAGATCGCCAATGCCATGGGTGCCAAGCCCGGCTCGCGGGCTCGGAAGGCCGAGATCGTCGATCTGATCCTCGACCTGGCCGGTGGGTCCACGCCGGCTCCGTCCAACGGCGGCGGGTCTGGCGGTACCGGTGCGAAGGGTCAGAGCTCGGCGGCGAAGGACGATGGCTCGGCCTC
>JAUIME010000565.1 GCA_030433195.1 bacterium | reverse complement strand
GTACCGGCTCGGGCTCATGCGCGTGGTTCGTTACCGGACGTTGTGGGTGCTCGCGATCGCGGTGCTCCTCGGCTTCGGATACGGAGTGTTCTCGGATTTCGCGCTCGCACGGGAAGAGCCCGATGTGGTGCGATTGTCGTGGAGGGTACCGTGCATGGTCGCCATGTTCGCGTGCGGAGTGGTTTTGCTCGCGTGGGAGTCGCGAGGGGGGCGGACGGCTCCGGGGCGGGTCGCGTTAAAGACGCTCTGCGCGCTGTTGTGCGTTGCGGTGTTTACGACCGTTGGCGTCGCCGAGCTGCCGGCCGAGGGGGAGCCGACTTCGCATTTCGACGAGGGTGACGAGCAGCGGTACGAGTCGGTCGTCTCCGAATTCGCATACCTCGACGAGATGTGGCGAGGCGCCGCGGTCTACCGATGCTTGTACGCCCTTCGTGACGGGCGCCTCGACGCCGAGGTGCTTACCGATCACATGCGCCGCGGGTTGCGTCGCGGAAGCGCCCAAGCGAGGTTGGCCTCGTGTCGTTCGTGGCTCCAGATCTCGCCGTTCCTTCCGATGGAGTCCTCTTCCGACTCGTCACGACTCGAGCGACCGGGGCTGCCAAGACCGTCGGACGTGGAGGCGGTCGTGTCGACTCTCGGGGACCTGCTGGTGACGGCCGAATCCGAGGATCTCGCATCGGTTTGCAACTTCGTGTGCGGTATCGGGCCCGACGCGGAGGCTCTTGCAGCGAAGCTGGCCGAAGTCCACGGGACCGTTCGGTGCGAGTGGAGGCGTTGCCTTGGTGAGGAGGCGTTGTACGCGCTCGCGTCGATCGGTGCTCGCGTCGAGGACGTGCTTCCCGTGGTGCGTCGTCGGTTCGATACGGAAGATCCTAGCGAGATCGAAAGCGCGCTCGACGTGTTGTTCTTCACGCATGGCGACAAGACTCGGTTCGTCGAGACGATGGTGTTGCCTCGGCTCGCGACGACACCTCAGGACTTGCGACCGCTTCTGCGTCGCGCGGTGGTGCTGCTCGCTCCGTCTCATCCGCGAGCGATCGAGATGGAACGCGACTTCCTCGAGGATCCCGAGACGACGACGTCCGTGCTCGATTGGATTCGCAATGGTCACATGGATCCGATCGAGAGCTTGTTTCCTGCGTTGACGCGGCACGTCGGCCGACGTGACACAGGGTTCGACAGGCTGCTGTTCGACGCCGTGCTTGCCTATGAGACCCCGGAGGCCGTTCGCACGGTCGCCGCTTGTCTCGACGATCCCGATCGAGCGGTGACGGCGTTGCAATCGTTCGAGGCGGCGGGACGACTCGCGGAGCTCGTCGCCGAGGAGATTCTCGCGCGGTATCCCGATTACCCGGACGAAGTGGCGGCCGTTCTCGCGAACGTGGGGCGTGCCTTGACCGAGCACCGTCCGCTGTTGCTCGAGGCGCTCGAATACTCGACGGACGATCGTGCGCTCGATCTTGCCAAGGCGCTGCGCCTCGCGGGCAGTGCGCCCGAACCGTGCCTCGAGATCCTGACGCTCTACCTCGGTGCGGTCGTGCCGGAGCGTCGCGACGCCGCGGCTCGCGAACTCGGCGAGTGGGGCGATGCCGCCAAGGGCGCGCTACCGCGGCTTCGAAAGCTCCGTGACGAGGAAGGGCGGCTGACGGCCGCGATCGCGGCCGCGCGAATCGGCAGCGACGAGGATGTCGAACGCGCGATCGAAGTCGCGCGCGGTCGAGCGATGTTGCGGACGGCGGAGTGTCATGAACTGAGGTTGCTCGGATCGCGGGCCGTGCCGCTCGTTCCCGATCTCACGCGCATGATCTTCCAGTGGAGACACGGACCGTGCCGCGCGATGCTCGGCGACGAGATCCCGGCCATCGAGTTCCTCGGTGAGCTCGGACCGGAAGCGCGAGAGGCACTGCCCAAATTGCGAGAGGCTGCCAACTGCGGGCCGCTCGAGCGCTTTGCCACCGACGCGATTCGAAAGATCGAAGCGCCTACGGATCGACGGGAGAAGTGACGTGGAGAGCGCTCGATCGAAGCCCGTGGTGAGCATCGTCATTCCGGTTCGAGATCGGTGCGAGCTGCTTCGCGAGACGCTCGACGCGGCGTTCGCGCAGACGTTTCGCGATCATGAAGTCGTGGTCGTCGACGACGGCTCGACCGACGGGACGGCCGAGTCGATCGCGGCGCACGGGGATCGGGTCCGGCTGATGCGGGGGGCACGCCGCGGGGTCGCGGCGGCGCGCAATCGTGCGATCGAGCAATCGACCGGGCGCTACGTCGCGTTCCTCGATTCGGACGACTTGTGGTTGCCCGAGAAGCTCGAGATGCAGGTCGCTCGTCTCGATGACGACGCCAATCTGGCGATGGTCTTCACCGACTACCTCACCTTCGAGACGCTTGCAGACGGAGAGCGCCGTCGCGTCGAGACGATGGAGCATCGCGGGGCGGTCGACTTCGCGGCGCTGTTTCGGAAGAACTTCGTCGGGGCCTCGACGGTCGTCGTGCGGCGCGAAGTGTTCGCCGACGTCGGGCCGTTCGACACGAGCTTGGCGCGCGGCTCGGACTTCGAGATGTGGCTGCGCATCGCCCGGCACCACGTGATCGCGCAGATCCCGCGGATCCTCGTCGAGTATCGACGCCACGATGCAAGCCTATCGGGTACCGACGTCGAGGGCGTGTTGTGGACGTATCGTGACGTGACGGAGCGTTGGATGCGACGCGATCCCGAGGTGCTCGATCACGTCGGGCTCACGCGCCGCGAGTACGAGGCGTCGTTCTACCGAAGGCTCGCCGAGCGCAACGAACGTTTCGGCCGCACCGACGCGGCCGCCGAGCACGCGCGCCGAGCGATCGCGCTCGGGAACGAGGCAGCGGACGTGGCGCCAACGCGGTCCGAGGCTCGCGCGTCGCAGCAGGCGGCGCTTCAGGCGCGCACGAGGAGCGACTCGAACGCGGACTCGTGATCCGCGATCCACCGCTCCTGTGTGAAGCGTTCTTCGACTCGCCGGCGCGCCTCGCGACCCATGCGCGCGCGAGCCGCGGGATCGAGCAAGGCCCCCACGATCCGCTCTGCGAGCGTGTTCACGTCGCCGGTCGGGAAGAGGATGCCCGAGACACCCGACTCGATCGCTTCGCGGTTCGCGGGGATGTCGCTCGCGATGATCGTCTTCGCCGAGGCTTGCGCCTCGAGAACGACGCGGCAGAGCCCCTCGGATTGCGAGGGGACGACCACGACATCGGCAAGATCGAAGTAACTCGGGACGTCGTCGTAGCGCGCCCACCCCGTGAACCGGAAGTGCTCGGCGACCCCGCTCGCGTCGCACGCGGCGCGTACCGCCTCGCCTTCGGGACCGGCACCGACGACGACGAACACCGCCTCGGGAACCGCGCGCGAGACGCGAACGGCCGCCTCGACGATGTCGCGCGCCCGCTTCACGGCGGCGAGGCTCGACACATGGAGCACCACGGGCTGATCCTCCCGAATCGCGAGCGATCGAGCGAGCGTCGCGGGGCGCGCGCGCGGCGCGAACCGCCGCGTGTCGATGCCGTTCTGGATCGGATGCACGTGGGGCAGGCCGAACTCGGCGAACTTCACCGCGACGTGATGCGCACACGTGACAATGCGATCCGCTGCGCCGAGTGCCTCGACCATCTCGCGAAACCAGTCGAGCGGATAGCCGTCGGGCTTCTCCGCGAGAATCGCCCCGTGCGCCGTGACGACGCACGGAATCCCCGCGCGCTTCGTGATCCCGGGAAGGCCCGGCGTGAACGACTCCTTGCCGACGAGGACGAGATCGGGCGCCTGCTCCTCGATCGCCACGAGCAGTTGCGTTCGCAACGTCGCCTTCTGGGCTTCGCGCTGCTCACGGGCAGGCGGGTCGAGGACGTTGTCGAGGGCGGCGACCGAAAACCGGGTCAGCGCGACACCGGGGTGCCGCGTGCGATCGAATCGA
>JAUIME010000564.1 GCA_030433195.1 bacterium | reverse complement strand
CGTTCAAGGTCCCGAGGAGGGCGAGCGTGCTTCGGACATCGAGAACAAGCGCTCCGAGGACGACGACGCGACGAAGGTGTTGTTCCTCGTGCGACGGATGCCGAAGGGGCTGACCGACGATCAACTCCTGGCTTCGCTCGACGAAGCCGGTGTACCGTATCGCGTCGAGCCACAGAACGACTTCGGCAACTTCCTGCTCACGTGGATCCTGCCGATCTTCCTGATCGTGCTCATCGGTCTGTTCCTCATGCGGCAAGTGGGGCGGACGGGATCGATGGTCATGTCGTTCGGCAAGTCGCGGGCGAAGGTCGTCGCCGAAAAAGAGACGAACACGACGTTCGACGACGTCGCGGGCTGCGACGAAGCGAAGGACGAGCTTCAAGAGATCATCGAGTTCTTGCGCAATCCGCGGAAGTTCCAAGCGCTCGGCGGCAAGATTCCCAAGGGCGTGCTGCTCGTCGGCCCGCCGGGGACCGGGAAGACGCTCATGGCGCGCGCCGTGGCGGGCGAGGCCGAGGCGGCGTTCTTCTCGATCAGCGGGTCGGACTTCGTCGAGATGTTCGTGGGGGTCGGTGCGGCGCGCGTGCGCGATCTGTTCCAACAGGCCAAGGCGAAGAGTCCCTGCATCATCTTCATCGACGAGATCGACGCCGTCGGACGCCAGCGCGGCGCGGGCATCGGCGGCGGTCACGACGAACGCGAGCAGACGCTCAACCAACTTCTCGTCGAGATGGACGGCTTCGACACCCAGAAGGGCGTCATCATCATCGCCGCCACGAACCGGCCCGACGTGCTCGATCCCGCGCTGCTGCGACCCGGGCGCTTCGATCGCCAGATCGTCATCGATTCGGCCGACGTCGCGGGGCGCGAAGCGATCCTCAAGGTGCACTGCCGCGACAAGCCGCTCGCCAACGACGTCGACCTCAAGGTGATCGCGAAGCGCACGCCGGGATTCACGGGCGCCGATCTCGCCAACGCGGCGAACGAAGCCGCGCTCGTCGCCGCGCGGTTGAATCGCAAAGAAGTCACGATGGAGGACTTCGAAGAAGCGATCGACCGCGTGATCGCCGGCCCGGAGCGTCGGTCACGGCTCATCGGCGAGAAAGAGAAAGAGGTGATCGCGTACCACGAAGCGGGGCACGCGCTGCTCGGCTTGTTGGTGCCGCAGAGCGATCTCGTGCACAAAGTCTCGATCATTCCGCGCGGTCACGCCGCGCTCGGCTACACCCTTCAGCTTCCGAGCGAAGATCGCTACATCCTCACGAAGGACGAGCTCCTCGCCCGCATGACGGGGATCCTCGGCGGACGTATCGCCGAAGAGATCGTCTTCGATCACCTGTCGACGGGGGCGCACAACGACTTCGAGAAGGTGACCGACCTCGCGCGCCGGATGGTGTGTCAGTACGGCATGAGCGAGGCCCTCGGTCCGTTGGTCTACGGGCGTTCCTCGGGCGAGGTCTTTCTCGGTCGGGATTACCACGAAGAGAAGAACTACAGCGAAGAGACCGCCGTCCAGATCGACAACGAAATCCGCGGGATCGTGCAGGGCTGCTACGACCGTGCGCGCAAGCTCCTCGAGGACAATCGCGACAAGCTCGACCGGCTCGCGCAGGAGCTCATGAAGCGCGAGGTCATGGACGCCGACTAGATCCGGGATGCGGTCTTCGGTCCCGGCGGGGGTGGCCCCAGCTCGAACGGCAGCGGAAGCGTGCCGCCGAGTCCGGGCGGATCGGCCCCCGAGTCGAACGACGACCCGGCGTCGAGCACCTCAGGCGCCGGCACGGGTTCAGGTTCGGCAGGTACGGGTTCGGCAGGTATGGGCACGACCGGTACGGGTTCGGGGGCTACCGCGGGCGGTGCCTCCGCGTCTTCGGCTGAGGCCGAGCCTCCCCGCAACGACTGACGCGCCTCGAGGAGCCGCCGATGAGCCGCCTCCCGACACGCGACGTCGCGAATCCGTTCGCGGGATCTTCCTGCGGTTCGCGAGCGAACCGCGTCCGATCCGCGCTGCTCCTCACCCGAAAGTTCACGAACCGCACGTCGCGTCGTCTCATCGAAGAGTTCGCGCGCCGCGGCGTGGCGATGGAGCCCGTGGATCCGTTCGAATGCGCGCTTCACGTGAGCGCCGACGGTCCACGCGTCGTTCGGGCCGGGCGCGACGTGAGCGCGGATCTCGTGATGCCGCGGTTCGGTCCCGGGCTCACGGAGTTCGGTCTCTCGCTACTGCGTCAGTTCGAGCGTTCGGGAGTGCGCGCGCTGAACGACTCGCTCGCGATCGCGCGAGCGCGCGACAAGTTCCGATGTCTTCAGATCCTCGCCGAGTGCGGGGTTCCGGTGCCGATGACGCTGATGACGCGCGAGTCGGAGGTGAAGCCCGCGCTCGAAACGCTCCCGGGCGAAGGGTGTGTGGTGAAGGTTCTCCAAGGTTCGCAGGGAACCGGAGTGCTGCGCTTTCACGATCGAGAGCGCGCGGCGCGATTCTTGTTGACGACCGGTCGCATGAAGCAGAACCTTCTCGTCCAGGAATTCGTCGATGCGAAGCGAGACTTGCGCGTCGTCGTGGCAGGAGGTCGGTGTGTGGCCGCGATGGCACGCGCGACCGATGGCGATTTCCGGGCCAACTTGCACCTTGGCGGAGTCGGGACGCCACTCGCGATCTCGCCGAGTCTCGACGCGCTCGCGCGCCGCGCGACCGTCGCGGTGGGGCTCGACGTCGCGGGGGTCGATCTCATCGAATCCGAACGCGGTCTCTTGGTCCTCGAGGTCAATCCCTCGCCGGGCATCGAGGGGATCGAAGCCGTGACGGGATCCAACGTCGCGGGCGCTGTCGCCGACTTCGCGCTCGCACCGGCCGCAGCGGACGACGCATCCGCCAACGAGAGGAGCTGAATCGTGGACGACGAACAGACGGTGGTGCTCGACGAACTCGGCGCCACTCGGAGTACGGTGCGAGGTTCGCTTGTCGTGGTCGACTTCGGGGATGCGCACGAGGAGTCCGAGCGACTCGTGAGCGGCGCGACTTCGGTGGTGGACGAATCGCACTGCGGCCTCGTCGCCGTGCGTGGACGCGACGCCGCCTCGTTCCTGCATCGGCTGTGTACCCAAGACCTGCGCGACGCCCCCGTGGGCGCGGTGCGACCGGCGATCTTCGTGAGCGGCAAGGGCAGGGTCGATTTCGACACGATCGCGATCGTTCGCGAGGGCGAGGTGCTGCTCTCGAATCGTGGCGGCGACACCGCCGGGCTGCTCGCGGTGCTCGAGCGCTATCACTTCAGCGAGGACGTGGCATTCGAAGACCGGTCGTCGCGCTTCGCGATCGTCGCGGTCTTCGGGAATGCGGCGCAGGATGCCCTGAGTTCCGCGCTCGAGGCGACGTCGGGCGCCGATCCCGACTCGGAGGATCCCGTGCGGTTCGACGAAACCGTGATCGGTGACGGCGGCGCGCGCGTGCTCGTGACGCGCGAACGCGCGGCCGCCATGTGGCGCGCACTCGTCACCGATGGCGCGCATCCGGCGGGGAGCCTCGCCTGGGATCGGCTTCGCATCGAGCGATTGATTCCCGCGGCCGGCGCCGAGCTCGATGAGCACGCGAACCCGCTCGAGGCCGGCCGGCGCGACGCGATCTCGTTCCGCAAGGGATGCTACGTCGGCCAAGAAGTGATCGCGCGACTCGACACCTACGACAAGGTCTCGCGTCGACTCGCGTCGTTCGCGATCGAATGGGACGCCTCGGCGGAGGAGCCCGCGGCTTCGGACCGATTGATGGCGGACGGCCGCGACGTCGGCGTGCTCACGACCGTCGTGCGCGAAGGCGACGCGTCCGCACTCGCGCTCGGTTACCTGAAGACGGCGGCCGATCCCGAGTCGCGGTTCGAGGTCGTGCGTGACGGGACCGCGATCGCGGGTGCGAGCGTGCGCGCGCGGGCGGCTGCCGCCGGCGACGGTTGATC
>JAUIME010000563.1 GCA_030433195.1 bacterium | reverse complement strand
GGGCAAGAGCGGCCTCGCTCACTTGCTCGAGCACTTGATGTTCCAGGGAACCGAACGCTACGGCGCCCAGGAGTTCGACCGGATTCTCGAAGCCTGTGGCGGCGAATCGAACGCCTACACGACACACGACCGAACCGTTTATCACGATGCGTTCGCACCGGACGCCCTCGACATCGTGCTCGACATGGAAGTCGATCGACACCGCGCGCTCGCTCTCACGAACGACATCCTCGATCGCGAGCGCGACGTGATCCTCGAGGAGAGACGATCGACCCTCGAAGACTCACCGTACGGCCGCATGCTCGAGACGCTCTACGAGACGGCGCTCGCCGACACGCCCTACGCGTGGTCCGTGATGGGTCGAGCGGCCGACCTCGCGGCGATCACCCTCGACGACTGCATCGCCCACCACGCACGCTTCCACCGACCCGATCACTTGGTTCTCGTGGTCGCGGGCGACGTCGCCCCGAAGGCCGCGCTTCGCGCCGTCGATCGCACGTTCGGAACGCTCGAAGCTCGCGAGCCGAACGCGCCCCCTGCCGCCACCCCCGCGCCGGTCGCCGATACGCGCATACGATCGGGGAGCGAACAACGGGTCACGCTGCGCATGGACACCGAATCGCCCGCGGTGTTGCTGGGCTACCCGATCCCTTCCGTCGACGACGAAGACCTGCTGACACTCGACGCGATCGCGGCGATCCTCGGCGAAGGCCGGAGCTCGCGACTCTACCGCAATCTCGTCGAACGCAACGATCTCGCGCTCGACTTCGAAGTCGACGTCGACGAGTTGCTGGAGCCCGGCCTCTTCGCGATCTGGATGCAAGCGCGGGACGGCATCACGACCGAACGTCTCGAAGAAGCGTGGCACGACGAAATCGTACGCCTACGCGGCGAGCTCCCGACCGACGACGAGATGACGATGTTCCGCAACGTGACGATCTCCGAGCACCTGCGCTCGCTCAAGACCGTGAGCGGCCGCGCCGAGCTCGTCGGACACTTCGAGTCGTTGTTCGGGGACCATCGCGGGCTCGAACACGTCCTCGAGCACTACGAGAGCGTCACGCCCCAAGGGATCGTCGAGGTCACCCGCAAGTACTTCGATCGCCACGGCCGCACGGCCATTCGCGTGGAGCCGACGACGACGAACGCCGCTGGCGAGAGCCCTGCAATCGACGACGCGACGTCCGCGCGAGACGAGGACGCACGATGAACGTGCCCTGTGTCCGCCTCCCGAGCGGCGTCACCCTGCTCCTCGAGCCGCATCCCGAGCTGCCGCTCGCCAACGTGTTCCTGCGCTTTCGCGGCGGCGCCGCCCAAGACCCCGCGGGCGGCGAGGGCACGGCCGAGCTCGTCGCGCGCATGTTGCGGCGCGGAACGCGACGACGAACCGCGGACGCGATCGAAACCCGCATCGATTGGCTCGGCGCGATCGTCGAAGAGGACCTCGATCACGACGGTCTCGATCTCGAAGCCGAAGTGCTCACTCCCGATCTTCGCGAGGGTCTCGAACTCCTCTTCGAGCTGGCGTTCGAGCCGAAGTTCGAGCCGCGCGAGATCGACAAGACGCGCGACCTCTTGCTCGAGGACATCAAGTCCGTCGTCGACGAGCCCGAAGAGATCGCCGACCTCGCGTTCGCGCGCGAGTTCTACGCTCCGCACCCGTACCACCGGCCGGTGTGGGGAACCGTCGATTCGGTACGCTCGATCGATCGGGCCGCGGTCGTCGCGTTCCACGAACGGTACGTACGACCCGAGAACCTCGTCCTCGCGGTCGGCGGCAACTTCGGCGACCTCGATGTCGTCGCCACCGTCGAACGTCTCGTCGCGCGCTATGCCTCGTCGACGCCGACCGCGGGCGACGCCGTCTCGATCGGGAGCCCCGCTCCTCGTCCCGTGGTCGACGGGCGTATCGTCGCGGTCCATCGCGCCGGGTTCGAGCAGACGCACTTGCGCATCGGCGGCGCCGGTGTGGCCGTGGCCGACCCCTCGATCGACACGATCGAGATCGCGAACCTCGTCGTCGGTGGCGGGTATACGTCGCGTCTCATGCAGGAGCTGCGCATCCGTCGCGGCCTGTGCTACGACATCGGCAGCGCATTCGATGCGGGGCTCGCTCCGGGCGCGTTCGTCATCGACACGTCGACCAAGCACGAGAACGCGGCCGAGGCCGTACGCACGATCCGCTCCGTGCTCGAGACGTTCCGCGAGAGCGGACCCGACGAACAGGAAGTCGAGCGTGCCATCCGCTACCGCCTCGGGATGTTCGCTTTCGAGGTCGAAACGCCCGAAGCGGTCCTCGAAGAGAGGCTCGACATGGCGTTCTTCGGGCTTCCCGACGACTATCTGACGAACTACCGCGACCGCGTCGCCGCGATCACGCGCGACGACGTACTCGACGTCACGCGCCGTCACTTTCCGCTCGATCGGCTCCTCGTCGTCGCCGTGACCGACCTCGACAAGACGCGCGACAGCCTGGCCGAGCTCGGCGCCGTCGAGGCGCTCGACGCCCGCACGCTGCGACCTCTCGAGTCGGTCTGAGGACGCATTCGGCTCGTCCCCATCGATGGTATACTCGGCCGAGTGCCCTGCCCCGAAGGTTCCGCCGAGAGACCGCGAACGCGATGGAATTCGAGCTCGTCAAGCGCTTCCGCTTCGAAGCGGCCCACCTCCTGCCTCACTTCCCGGAAGGCCACAAGTGCCGGCGACTGCACGGCCACAGCTTCGTCGTCGAGATTCGAGTCTGCGGGGAAGCCGACGCCCACACGGGATGCGTCATGGACTACGGTGACATCAAGGCCGCCGCGCAGCCGTTCGTCGACTCGCTCGATCACCGCTACCTGAACGAAATCGACGGACTCGACAACCCCACCTCCGAGCAGATCGCCGCGTGGATTTGGGATCGAGTCGCGCCGAAGCTGCCCGGCCTCGCGGCCGTCGCGGTCGACGAGACCTGCACCACGCGCTGCATCTACCGCGGACCGGGGCGAACGATCGACGCCGAGGGAACGGCAGACGACCGCGCGACGCGCGCGCGTGGAGGCAGCGCATGACCGCCACCGGCATCACGGCCACTGCCTTCCCGCGCATCACACGCGTGGTCCTTGCACTCGGTGTCCTCCTCGCGATCGACACGGCAGCCACGGCGCAGATCAAGCTGTGGACGCTCAAGGGGCTGCAGCCGGGCATCCGCTTCGGCTCCTCCATCGTGCCGGTCGGAGACCTCGACGGCGACGGCGTCGACGAGATCGCGATCGGCGCTCCCGGATACGACACCGAGGAGGCGAGCGCCGCGGGGCGTACCTATGTGATCGACGGCGTGACGCTCGAACCCGTGTACATCCTGACGGGGAGCGAGCCGCACGATCAGCTCGGCGGGGCGTCGGCGGCCACGGCGGACTTCGACGGCGATCTCGTCGCGGACTTCGTCCTCGCGAGCGGTCGCTCGATCGACGATTGCGAAACCACCTGCTACCCGCCGCGGCTCGACGGACGCCTCTCGGTCTACTCCGGCGCCACCGGCGCCGAGCTCGTTCGGCTTCGCGGCGAGACGCCCGGCGAAAACCTCGGTGCGAGCGCCGCGTTCGTCCCGGACTGGAACGGCGATGGCGTCCCCGAGATCGCGTACGGCAGCACGGGGGTCACGGCCGCGGGTCACGCCGAAGCCGGTCGACTCACGGTGCTTTCGGGTGCGGATCGTTCGTTGTTGCTGCGAGTCGACGGCAACGCCACGCGATTGCAACTCGGCTCGACGATCGCGGTACTCGGCGACGCCGACTCGGACGGTCGCGCCGACCTCGCGGTCGGGGCGCCGGGATTCGTCACCTCGAGCGGGGGCGTGACGGTCTTCTCAGGCACGAACGAACCCGTGCGTACGCTGCGCGGCCAGTCACCCGGCGACCGTTTCGGTGTCTCGATCGCCGCGGTCGGCGACCTCGACGGGGACGGCCTGCCGGAGCTCTTCGTCGGCTCCCCG
>JAUIME010000562.1 GCA_030433195.1 bacterium | reverse complement strand
TCGGGGCGATCTTGTGGTTCGCTGTCGCCGCGGCCGCGCAGGTAGGGCCACCGACCGCCCCGCCGCAGAACCCGATCACGCCCGAGAAGGCGCTACTCGGCAAGATCCTCTTCTGGGACGAGCAGCTCTCGAGCGACAACACGATGGCCTGCGGCACGTGCCATCAGCCGCGCTTCGGGGCCGCCGACGCCCGCACCGTACGCATCGCGGGGCCGGACGGCATCCACGGCAACGACGACGACACGTTCGGATCGCCGGGCGTGATCCGCAGCGACGCCTCGAACCGATACATCGCCGACTTCGTCTTCGGCTTCGCGCCGCGCGTGACGCCGCGGCTCGCGCCGACCGTGTTCATGTCCGCGTTCTCACCGGAGTTGTTCTGGGACGGCCGAGCCGAATCGACGTTCCGCGATCCGCAGACGGGCCAGGTCGTGATTCCGTCGGGAGCATCGCTCGAGAGCCTCGCGGTCGCGCCGCAAGTGAACGACATCGAAATGGCGCACGAAGAACGCGATTGGGACGAGATCGTCGCGAAGCTCGCCGCCGTCATCCCGATGCATCTCGCGAGTGATCTGCCTGCGGACGTGCAGACCGCGCTCGCCCCGGGTACGACGTATCCCGACCTCTACGCCTCGGCGTTCGGCGATTCCGCCATCGACGCACCGCGCACCGCCATGGCCATCGCCACGTACCTACGCACGCTCGTGCCCGACCAGACTCCGTACGACGCATTCGTGCAGGGGAACGGAACCGCCCTCACTCCCGCGCAGCAAGCGGGCCTCAATCTCTTCAACGGGCAGGCCTTCTGCTTTGCGTGTCACCGTCCGAACGACTTCTCGGATCATCTGTTCCACAACACCGGGATCCGTCCCGCGAGCGAAGACATCGGGCGCATGGAAGTCACGGGCTCGTCGTTGGACATCGGCAAGTTCAAGACCCCGTCGCGTCGCAACGTCGGGCTTCGTCCGCGGCTCACGCACGGGGGTCACTTCGGGTCGCTCGAAGACATCGTCGAGTTCTACGATCGCGGCGGTGACTTCACCGAACATCAAGATCCGCTCATTCGCCCGCTCAGCCTGACGGTGCTGCAGAAGACGCAGCTTGTCGACTTCCTACGCAACGGACTCACCGATCCGCGCGTCGCGGCGGCGACGTTCCCGTTCGATCGCCCGACACTGTACTCGGAAGGCGCCACTTCGAATCCGCGCGTGTTCGGGACCGGGCATCCGGGATCGGGCGGGTTCGTCCCGACGATGATCGCGAACTCGCCGCCCGCGATCGCGAATCCCGACTTCAAGATCGGCGTCCATGCGGGACTCGGTGGCGCGACGGCCGTGCTCGGTGTCGCAGGCTCGATGGCGGCGCCGGGCACCACGCACCGCGGCGCACCCGTCTACATCGGCGTGCAGCCGATGCCGAAGACGTTGCAGCTCACCCTCTCGGGGAGCGGCGACGGCGCCGGGCACGCGACGATCCGCAAGGCCCTGCCGAATCGCGCGAGCCTCGTCGGACGCATCTTCTTCGCCCAGTGGTTCGTCTTCGACGCCGGCGCGTCGCAAGGCCTCGCCGCGAGCGAAGCCGCCGAGCTCACGATCTTCTGACCGAACGACGTTCTCTCGCTCCACCGCGGATCCGTCGCCCGAGCGGCGGATCCGCGGCTTCGTTCAGCCTTCCTTCGCGGCGCGCTGCGAATCACTCGTCGATCGGGATCCGCGGCGGCGCGAATCGCCGTGACGGTTCGAGCCGGACGCGCGCGGGAATCGCGCTCATGTCGCCCGTCGCGAGGAACGTCTCGAGCGTCTTCCACACGTCGGGAGCTTGCTCGTGGATCGGGTGGATCACGCCGTGCCCGCCCCGCTCCGCGATGAGCACGCGACTGTTCGGAAAGTACGGAGCGATCTCGTACGTGTTCTCGATCGGCGTCGAGAGATCCCAATCCCCCTGTACGAACACGACCGGAATGTCGCACAGCACGGGAGTGCGGAAGTCGTCGCCGACGTCGGGGCTCGGCCAGAACTCGGCCGTCGCGAGATAGCGCGAGAAGTTGTCGCGGCCGATGTATCGCGTTGCCGGATCGTGCCACAACTGCCGGCGCCGCGCCTCGGTGACTCCGAGACTCGAGTCGATGAGCGGCCCGATCAGGGACATGCGGTACTCGCCGTCGTCGTCCTCGTCGTCTCGGTTCTGTTCGGCCGCCGCCTGGATCCAGCGCGCGTAGTGCTCGTGATAGAGCTCCAGGATCTGCACCGGATCGCGGGACGGGAAGTCTTCCGGGCCGAGCGTGACGACCAGCGGATCGCCGTCCGAAACCGGAACCTCGATGCGGAGCGGCTCACGCTCGAGCCGCGCGATCACGACGGCCGCCGCCTCCGCGATCCCGCCCGGCGGCAGGTAGCGCTTGAAGCGCCGGTTCTCCTCGACCGATTCCCAGATGCGAAGCAACGCCGCGAACACGTAGGAAGGCATGTCATAGGAGTGATCGAGCGGCTCGACGCCCGACAGCAACGCGCGCGCGACGATCTCCGGATACAGCCGCATGATCGCGAAACTCCACTGCGATCCGAAGCTCGTCGCTTCGAGCGTGATCTTGTCGTAGCCGAGCGCCTTGCGAAGATCGAAGACGTCGCCCGCGCATTCCTTCACGGTGTAGCCTTCGAGGTCGACCTCGCTCTCGGCAAACTCCGCGGCGACCGACTTCGCGAAAATCGTGAACTGCTCGAGATCCCACTCGCGACCCGCCGCGCCCTCCGGCCGCACCGACGTGTATCGATGCCTAGCTCGCAGAATCTCGCCGCGCGGACTGAATCCGCGCTGATCGACGATCACCACGTCGCTGATGTGTCGTAGCCGTTCACTCTCCGACGCGAGGCGAC
This sequence comes from bacterium, assembly GCA_030433195.1. GTDB lineage: Bacteria > Planctomycetota > JACOTG01 > JACOTG01 > JAUIME01 > JAUIME01. The sequence continues at coordinate 1,102 of JAUIME010000562.1, read as the reverse complement.
GCTGCGAGCCCGAGCCTGCCTCGTCGAGATCCATCAGGTACGAGTTTCCGGGGCCGCCCGGCAGGAGGAAGATCGGCGGTGCCGGTGGAGGTTGCTCGCTACAGGGAATGCGCGCGAAACCGACCCGGATCAACCGACTGTCGTCCTTGCTGCGAACTTCGGGCACGTACAACGTGCCGATCTCGTACTCGACCACGTGACCGCTCGGCGCGGCGAACGAGGCGGGCGCGATTTCGATCGAACCGGCTTCGCGATCCTCCGCGCCACCGCTCGCGACGGATCCGCCACCGCTCGCGGCACGCACGCTGCCGGCGGCAAGCGCGATCGCCAAACCCACGAACGCGAGACGCGCCGAAATCGCACGACGACCCGCAGGACTCTGCATACGCATGGACTGTCTCCGTGTCTTACCTGGACCCCGCGACCCGTTATACGCAGTCGGGGTACCAGAATCACGAACAAAGGCGGCTTTCCACGTGCGCCTGCTATCCGAAGCAGAAACCCGCGACTTGCCGCCATCGTCCGATTCGTCCTCTTGCCGCGGACCCCTCCACCTCGATATCGTAGGAGGCGGAGGTCACCTCCCCAGCTCCAGTGCGTCGCACCGGACATTAGCTAAAGGACGGACCCATGTGGATCGACCGCATCTCGCGTACGATGTCGAGGATTGTCCTCGGTGTTGCGGCGTGCGCGTTACTTTGTTGCTCGCCATCGGGATCGCCGAATTCCGTCTCGACGGCGGATTCGGATTCGCCGGCCGCGGACCGACCCGAGTCACCGCTCGTCGCCTTCGATCACGTCGAGCTCGTGCCGACCGACGACGACATGGATACGGGTGGTTCGGCAATCGGCGAGTCGACGAATCGCGCCGTCCGACTCGTCGGCCGACTCGTCGACGCAGCCGGTGACCCGTACGAGAGCGCGCTCGTCGAAGTACGCGTGCCGAAGCGGGAACGGGGATCTGCGATTCCGGACGTCCTCGCTCAGCGCGAGACCGGCTTCGTGCTCGACCTGCTCTTTGGCCGCTCCGGCGAGTTCTTCGAGACCCACTGCGCGAGCGGCTTGATCGACGACACCTTCCACGCTGGCTTCCGCGTGGGAC
>JAUIME010000561.1 GCA_030433195.1 bacterium | reverse complement strand
GCGTCCCATGTTCGTCTTCGAGCTCCCCGAGATCGGGGAGGGTGTCGTCGAGGGAGAGATCGTCCGCTGGCTCGTGCAGCCCGGCGAGGTGGTCGCCGTCGACCAGCCGCTCGTCGAGATCATGACCGACAAGGCGACCGTCGAGATCCCGTCTCCGAAGGCCGGTACGGTGGTCGAGACGAAGGGCAGCGAAGGCGATACGGTGCCGGTGGGCAACGTCCTCGTCGTGATCGACACGGATGGCAGCGGCGCGGCGGCTCCCGCGAAAGAGGAGAGCGCGCCGGAACCGAAGAAAGAAGAGGCCCCCGAGCCGGCACCCGCCAAGAGCGCGGAGCCGAAGGAGTCGGCGCCGGCTTCGAAGCCGGCCGCGCGCGAAGAACCGGCACCGGCTGCATCGGGGGGGCACGAGACCGCGACGGCGGCTCCGGCGGCGGCGGTCGATTCGGGATCGTTCGACGGCCGCAAGATCCTCGCGGCCCCGGCGGTGCGAAAGCTGGCGCGCGAGAAGGGCATCGACCTGTCGCGGGTTCCCGCGTCGGGATCGCGAGGCCGCGTGACGCGGGAAGACGTCGAGCAGTTCGCGGCCGGTGGCGGCGTGGCGGCCGGCGACGGGCTGCGCCTCGCGACCGAAGCCGTCGACGAACGCGTCCCGTTCCGCGGCATGCGGCGCAAGATCGCGGAAGGCATGGTGCGATCGAAGACGACGATTCCGCACTTCACGTACGTCGAAGAAGTCGACGTCACGGAGCTCAAGAAGTTCCGCGAGAAGTCGAAGGAGTACGCCTCGGAGCTCGGCGGACGTCTCACGTACTTGCCTTATGTCATCAAGGCGCTGATCCACGGGTTCCGCAAGTACCCGATGTTGAACTCGACGCTCGACGAAGAGAACAACGAGATCGTCATGCGCAAGAACTACAACATCGGGATCGCCGCGGCGACGCCGCAGGGACTCATCGTTCCGGTCGTGAAGAACTGCGAAAGCCGGACGATGCTCGACATCTCGAAAGAGGTGTACCGCGTGGCGACCGAGGCTCGTGACGGCAAGTCCAAGATCGACGATCTGAAGGGCGGAACGTTCACGATCACGAACCTCGGGCCGATGGGCGGGCTGCTCGCAACGCCGATCATCAACTTCCCCGAAGTCGCGATCCTCGGCATTCACAAGATGCGCGTCGTCCCGAAGTGGGAAGACGGCGAGTGGGTTCCGCGCGACGTCATGAACTTGAGCATTTCGCTCGATCACCGTCTCGTCGATGGGGCCGACGGCGCCGAGTTCCTGCAGTACGTGATCCGATACCTCGAGAATCCGTGGCTGCTGCTCGTCGAGTCGATCTGAACGAGTCGAACCGCGACGCAACACGATCATCTATTCGAAGCCGAAGGGAGTGAGACAAGGCATGGCAACACACAAGACCGACGCGCTCGTGATCGGCGCGGGTCCCGGCGGATACGTCGCCGCGATCCGGCTCGGCCAGCTCGGCGTCAAGACGATGCTCGTCGAGAAGGAATACTACGGCGGCGTGTGCCTCAACGTGGGCTGCATCCCGTCCAAGGCGCTCATCACCGCGGCCAAGCAAGTCGAGAAGACGCGCTCGGCTGCCGACATCGGAATCGAGGTCGGCGAGGTCAAGATCGACTACGCGAAGACGCAGAAGTGGAAGCAGGGGATCAGCGACAAGCTCTCGGGCGGAGTGAAGTTCCTGCTCGAGAACAACGGCGTGACGATCCTCGAAGGCGAAGCGAAGTTCAAGACGCCGAACAAGGTCGAGGTGAAGACGAAGGACGGCGTCGACACGATCGAAACGTCGCACACGATCGTCGCCACGGGTTCGCGTTCGGTCGAGATCCCGGGCTTCGAATACGACGGGAAGCTCGTCCTGTCGTCGACGCACGCGCTGTCGCTCTCGAAGATCCCGAAGAAGCTCGTGGTGATCGGGGGCGGGTACATCGGGCTCGAACTCGGCATGATGTTCCAGAAGCTCGGCACCGAGGTGACGGTCGTCGAGATGATGGATCAGGTGCTGCCGGGCTTCGACGCCGACGTCGTCAAGCAGCTCTCGCGCAACTTGAAGAAGAAGAAGATCACGGTCCACCTGCAGACCAAGGCGCTCGGCTACGACAAGAAGAAGAGCGGCGTCGCGGTGCGGATCGAGAAGAACGGCAAGGAGTCGACGATCGAGGCCGATCACGTTCTCGTGACGGTCGGGCGTCGTCCCAACAGCGAGAACCTCGGACTCGAGGACATCGGGGTGGAAGTCGAGAAGGGCTTCATCCAGGTGAACGAGAAGTTGCAGACCAACGTGCCGGGCGTCTACGCGATCGGCGACGTGGTCGGCAATCCGATGCTCGCGCACAAGGCGAGCAAGGAAGGCGAGGTCGCGGCCGAGGTCATCGCGGGCAAGTCGACCGTGTTCGATGTGCGGGCGATTCCCGCGGTCGTGTTCACGGATCCCGAGATCGCCGAGGCGGGGCTTTCCGAAGCCAAGGCCAAGGAAGAGGGCTACGACGTCGAAGTCGGCAAGTACGGCTTCGCGGCGCACGGCCGCGCGATGACGACGCGCGAGACCGACGGCTTCATCAAGGTCATCGGCGACCGCAAGACGCACGATCTGCTAGGCGTCACGATCATCGGCCCGGAAGCGTCGGACCTCATCGCCGAAGCGGCGTTGGCGCTCGAGATGGGCGCGTCCGTCGAGGACATCGCGCTCACGATTCACGCGCACCCGACGCTCGGCGAGGCGATGATGGAGGCGTCCAAGAGCGCGCTCGGCGAGGCGATCCACGCGTTGAACAAGTAGCAGCGCGTCGGATCGCGGAAGGACCGGGAACGTCGACGGACCGGTCCGCCGCACTCGTTCGCAAAGAGGTGTCGGCCAGCCAGGGATCCCGTCGATCCGCGTTCGGTGCTTCGTGGGCGATCAGCGGATCAGCGAGCGAATCAGCGAATGTCGAGCACGATCGCGTTCGTGATCGAGAGGCCTTGTGGATGCGCGCTCGCGTCGTCGCGGATGAAGCCTTGAATCGTGCCGCGCGCGCGGCGTCCGACGCCTTGCGGTCGATCGACGAGCCGCGTCGGGGCGGGAGCCGAGGGCTCGGTCGGCTGCCCGAAGAGCAGCGGCTCGCCGAGGTTGTTCCAGATGATGCGGGGGAGCCCGAAGTCGCCTCCGTACGGGGTGTCGAAGCACGCGATCCCGAGGCCGAAGGGCTGCGGCGTTTCGGTCGTCCGATCCGGGAAGCCCGCGAAGGCGTACAGCGCGAAGCGCGCGAGGTCGCGCGACGGCGGAAGGGCCACGTCGATCACGAGCGGAGTGTCTCGATCGAGCGCGAGGCGTCGCGTGCGGGTCTCGCCGATCGAACCGTTCGCGAACAGCACGTCGGCGACCGTGCCCGCGGCGGCGTTGACGTTTCCTCGCAGGCAGTCGAGCGTCGTGGCGATGCGGATCATCGTCACCGAGCCTGCGGCGTCCCGCGTGCCCGGGTCCGCGAGCGGTGACGCGACGAGCACGTCGGAGAACTGCGGGCCGTTGAAGCCGCCCTTGCCGGCGAGGCCGAAACGGTCCTCCGGGCTCTTGCCGGTCACGGCGAACAAGGGCTTGCCGCTCGCTCCCGAGAACACGGCGAGGGCGCCGAGTCGGACCCCGTCGATCAGCGCGAGCGGCGCTCCGACCGCGTGATCGCCGATGCCGTCGCCGTCGACGTCGCCGGCGTCGGCGACGTGGCTGCCGAACTGCGTGTCCGGATCGGGAGCCTCGTAGGAGCGGATCGCCGCGGCGTAGCGGCTCGCACTGCCGTAGACCGTCGCCCGACCGAGTCCGTCGCTCGCTCGCGGGGCGCCGACGAAGAGCTCCGACAGGCCGTCCCCGTCGAGGTCGCCGACCGCGGCGATCGAGACACCGAAACGGTCGCCGGGTGACTGGCCGCGCAGCGTACGCACGGGTTCGTTCGTGCCTGAGAAGACCGTCACGCCCCCGCTCGA
>JAUIME010000560.1 GCA_030433195.1 bacterium | reverse complement strand
CGAGGCGCGGATCCGGGTGGTGCGCCGACAGTTCGAGGCGTTGCGCCCGGCTTTGGTCTCGACCCCGGGTCACCTCGACCGAGCCGCGCGCGATCGCGGCCGCCGTGAAGAAGTACGAGGCGCTGCTGAAGTCTCCCTCGATCCGGACCGTCGCCGCGCGATACGCGGCCGGCTCGACCGCGAACCCTTCGTCGACGCGATCGACCGCGACACCGAACGAGCGCATCGTGTCGAGCGTGAGCTGCACGTAGGGGCGCGACGGGAACGCGCCGACGGGTGCGATCTCGAGGCGTCCGGCGGCAAGCGGCGCCGCGAGCAACAGCGCGGTCACGTACTGACTGCTCTCGCTCGCGTCGACCTCGACGCGCCCGCCCGGGAGACCGCCCGCGTGAAAACGCAGCGGAGCGCGATCGGGCTCACCCGGATGCTCGACGCGGACGCCGAGCGCCGCGAGCGCCTGCGCCAAGCCGCCGATCGGACGTTGTCGCAGTCGTGCGGTGCCGTCGAGCGTGACGACGCCCGCCGTGGCGTCGACCGCGGGCTCGCACGCCGCCGCGATCGCGCACAAGACCCGAAGGCACGTCCCGCAATCCGCGACGTCGACGGCGACTTCGCCCACCCGCGGGGATCCGCCGGTCCCGACCACGTCCCACGTCGCGGCGTCGTCACTCGATCCGGCGCTCTCGTCGCGTCGCAGCTCCGCGCCGAGCGCGCGCAGCGCGTCGACCATGCGATCGGCATCGCTGCTCGCGAGCGCCCCCTCGATACGGCTCTCGCCCTTCGCGAGGCCCGCACACACGAGCGCGCGCAGCGTGAGACTCTTCGAGCCGGGAACGCATACGCGTCCCTCGACGCGCGCGGCGGGGCGAATGGCTCTGGCGGTCATGTCGGGGCTCCTCCGGTTCGAAACGCGGCCGTATCGTAGCGTTTGCGGCGACGCCTGTCGCGCCGAAGCCGCCCCTGTATTGATTGACACTCGCGGGGCCCGTTGCTACGTTTCGCGCACTTTCAGGGGCGCTCGACCGCGCGCTCCGCGACCCCCACGGCGCATACCCACCCAGGGGAGGCTTCGATGCCCGACGTTCACGACGGATGTGTGCTTCGCACCGAATTCACCGATCTCGGCCCCTGTCGACGCGGTAAGGTCCGCGACGTCTACGACCTCGGCGATTCCCTGCTCATCGTCGCCACGGATCGCATTTCGTCGTTCGACGTCGTGCTGCCGAACGGCATTCCCAACAAGGGCAAGGTGCTCACGCAACTCTCGGCGTTCTGGTTCGAGATGCTCGAGGGCAAGGTGAAGCATCACCTGCTCACCGTCGACATCGACGAGATGCCCGAGAAGGTCCGCGCCCACCGCGACACGCTAGCCGGGCGATCGATGCACGTGCGCAAGTGCGAGCCGTATCCCGTCGAAGCGATCGTTCGCGGCTCCTTGGCCGGCTCGGGGCACAAGGATTACACGAAAACGGGCAAGGTCTGCGGCATCGCGCTGCCCGAAGGGCTCCAGCTCGGTTCGAAGCTCGAGAATCCGCTCTTCACTCCGTCGACGAAGGCCGACGAAGGCCACGACGAGAACATCTCGTTCGACGAGATGCGATCGCTCCTTCCCGAAGGCCTCGCCGAGACCATCCGCGACCAGGCGCTGCTCGTCTACCGGACGGGCGAGGAGTACGCATCCGAGCGCGGCATCCTGCTCGCCGACACGAAGTTCGAGTTCGGGTCGTTCGAGGGCGAGACGGTCCTCATCGACGAAGTGCTGTCGCCCGACTCCTCGCGCTTCTGGCCCGCCGACGAGTACGAACTCGGCAAGCCGCTGCCCTCCTACGACAAGCAGATCGTCCGCGATCACCTGATCGAAACCGGATGGGACAAGAAGCCGCCTGTCCCGCAGCTGCCGCCGGAGGTCATCGCGACCACGACGCGAAAGTACGAAGAAATCTACGAACGCCTCACGGGACGCCCCTTCGAGGCGTGAACCTCCGTCGCCGGACGCGTCGACCGCCGACGCGCCCGTGCTCGAGCGATCCGAATCCGAACCGAACCGATCCAACCGGAGATCCGATTCCATGGCTGATCCGCGCGTAGGCGTCCTGATGGGGAGCGAGTCCGACCTCGAGACGATGCGTCCCTGCCTCGAGACGCTCCGCTCCCTCGAGATTCCCTTCGAAGTGTCCATCCTCTCGGCGCATCGCACCCCCGCGATGACGCGCGATTACGTCGAAGCCGCTCCGGGACGCGGGATCCGCGTGCTCGTCGCCGCCGCGGGCGGTGCCGCACACCTCGCCGGAGCCGTCGCCGCCCACACGACGCTCCCGGTCGTCGGCGTGCCGATGGAATCGGGCGTCCTCACGGGGCTCGACGCTCTGCTCGCCACGGTGCAGATGCCCGGTGGATTCCCCGTCGCGACGATGGCCGTCGGATCGTGGGGCGCGAAGAACGCCGCGATCTTCGCGGCGCAGATCCTCGCCGCCGACGACGACGCCCTTCGCGACAAGCTCGTCGCGATGCGCAAAGGCTTCGCCGAGAAGGTCACCGCCGCCAACGAGCGCGTCCGCGCCGAGTGGACGTAGACGCAGGCCGCCACGCCGCGTCCCGCCGCCCGACGAACCCCACGAACCTCACGCCCTCAAGGAGCCACCATGGCCGTCGACACGATTCTCTGGGAAGGTGACGCGAACGGATCGTTGCGCCTCATCGACCAGACGCTGCTTCCCGCGAAGTACGAGATCCTCGATTGCCGCACGCCCGAGGACGTCTGGGGCGCGATCAAGCGTCTCTCGGTGCGCGGTGCCCCCGCGATCGGCGTCGCCGCCGCATACGGTGTCTACATCGGCATCCAAGGCTTCGACGGGAACGACCGCGCCGCGTTCGACAAGCAGTTCCGCGAGACGTCGGACTATCTCGCCGGTTCGCGCCCCACGGCGGTCAACCTCGTCTGGGCGCTCAACCGCATGGGCCGCGTGCTCGAGTCGATCCCCGACGCCTCGCCCGCCGAAGCACGAGAACGATTGTTCCAGGAAGCCTGCAAGATCCACGAGGAAGACCGCGCGATCTGCCGCAAGCTCGGATCCGTCGGATCGGAGGCGGTTTCGGACGGCGCCAACCTCCTCACGCACTGCAACGCAGGCGGATTGGCGACTTCGGACTACGGGACCGCGCTCGCCGTGTTCTACGCCGCGAAAGAGCAAGGCAAGAAGATCCGCGTCTACGCTGACGAGACGCGTCCGCTTCTGCAGGGAGCGCGTCTCACCGCCTGGGAGCTTCATCGCGAGGGGATCGACGTCACCCTGATCTGCGACAGCATGGCCGGTTCCGTGCTTCGCAGCGGAAAGGTCGACGCGATCTTCGTCGGCGCCGACCGCATCGCGGGCAACGGCGACGTCGCCAACAAGATCGGGACGTACCCGCTGGCGGTGCTCGCTCGCGAGCACGGCGTACCGTTCTACGTCGTCGCGCCCGTCTCGACCTTCGATCTGTCACTCGAATCGGGTGACGAGATCCCGATCGAAGAACGTGACCCGGCCGAGATCACGGATGGTTTCGGCCCCTCGACCGCGCCGTCGGGCATCGACGTCTACAACCCCGCGTTCGACGTGACTCCGGCCTCGCTCGTGACCGGAATCGCCACGGAGCGCGGCTGGGTTCGCCCGGTGTCGAGGGACGAAGTCCATCGCGTCGTCGGCGACTGACTCGCGGCGACGCGCGATACCCGAAAACGCCTCAGCTTCCCCCGCGGGATTTCCGATAGCTCCTCACGAGATGACCGATAGGGCGCACGATCCGTCTGTGCGGCCAGGGCACGGTATCCGACACGGGGAGCGAAATGCCGAAAGAAAAGAAAGCGCCTGCGTCCAAGGGACGCGCGACAGCGCCCGAGCTCGGAGGTGACGTCCTCGAGTTCGTCCGCGCCATCGACGACTTCAAGAGGAAGAACAACAAGCCGTTTCCGACCTGGTCCGAAGTCCTGCAGATCGTCAA
>JAUIME010000012.1 GCA_030433195.1 bacterium | reverse complement strand
GTCGAGCGCGTGCCCCATCAAGGGAATCGACGTCGGATCGTGAAGGAGGACGGGCGCTCGGGTGGGCGATGCGGCGCCGTTGCCGGCGCCCTTCGTCGACAAGTCGAGCCGCCACAGCGATCCGTCGTAGGTGAGGATCAGCAGGAAGCGTTGCAGCGGATCGACTTCGACCTTGCGTACGAACGTGAGCTTCGGTCCGCCGTACAGTAGCTCGCGTGAAACCGAAGGCGGCGCGTCGTCCGCGGGCGTGGCGTCCGAGAAACGCCAGCGCTCGATCCGCGTCGTACGCGATTCTGCGTCCGTGCCCGCGACGTAGAGGCTCTCGATGAGTGGGGGCTCGTCGAAACCGGCCGCAACGCTCGTGATGTCGAACGATGCCGTGAGCTCTTGGTCACGCGACGTGTCGTAGGCAACGCCCGCCGTCGTTCGCTCGCGCGTCGTCCGTCGGATTCGGATCGTTCGCGAGTGCGTATCGAAACCGAGACGCAAGGCTCCCGACTCGCCGCCGGCGACGAGCGTCGTCATGAGCTTCGACCCGGATCGAACGAGATCCTCGGGCAGTCGGCTCGTGGCGCGGACGTGCTCGGGTTCTTCGCCGATCGCGCGCGGGGCAGCAGGGACCGCGGCGCCGATCGCGAGGATCATCACGAGAGCGAGCGGGCGTAGAAACTCCGTTCGGTGCATGGCAGGCTCCGGTTCGGTTCGAGACCTCGGACGATTCGTCCGCGTTCCCCTGGTGTACCCGATGAAGACGTTCCCGACCAGTCGCCGCGTCGCGTTTTGCGAGTGCTCGACGTCGGAAGTACTTTTGTTGCGCGCGTCGGCGATGGCGGCGCGGTCGAGTTTCATGGACCCATGAAACGAACTTCGGACACGAGGAACGAGCGACACGCGATGGAAAGGCTCGATGCGACGGGGTATCTGGCGGCGCCGGGGTGGACGGACGAAGTCGCCGGACGACTCGAGAACGTGATCGCGGTCCACGACCGGCTCGTGATCGCCGCCGGCTCGCCGCAACCGAAGGCGCGCTTCGTGCGTAGTGTCTGGCTCGACGTGCACCGCGCGCGCGTCGAGTCGATCGGCGACGCCGCGCGGCAACTGCGCGCCATCCAACGCAACTGGGCGCTGTATTCCACCGAGCAGCATCGGCGAGCGGCGCTCATCGAGGAAAAGCTCCCGCACCTTTCGGCCAAGCCGCTCGCGTTTCCGTCGCGCGCGCCGGCCGCGCCGCTCGGGTCGTGGACGCTCGTCGATCGCGACACGATTCTTCTGGCGCCCACGTGCACGCATTTCGCGCCCAACGGCGAGGTCCGCTTCGTCGAAGACAAGGAAGGCCCGCCCAGTCGCGCCTACCTGAAGCTGCAAGAAGCGTTGACCGTGCTCGGCGAGATGCCCGGGGCAGGCGCGCGGTGCCTCGACGCGGGTGCCTCGCCCGGCGGCTGGACGTGGGTGCTCGCGCAGCTCGGCGCCGACGTGCTCGCCGTAGACCGATCGCCGCTCGATCCCGCGGTTGCCGCGCTTCCCGGCGTGCGTTTCGAATCGGCGAGCGCGTTCTCGATCCAACCGAACACCCACGGCCCGTTCGACTGGATCTTCTCGGACGTGATCTGCTATCCGCCGCGACTCCTCGAGTGGGCGCGCCGCTGGGTCGACTCGGGACGATGCGAGAACTTCGTCTGCACGATCAAGTTCCAAGACGACGACACCACCGCGGACCCCTACGCCATCGCCGAGGAGTTTGCGGCGATTCCGGGAAGCCGCGTCGTACATCTCGTGAACAACAAGCACGAGCTCACTTGGATGCGGACGGCCGCGTCGCCGAGCGTTTGAGAGCGACCGGAACTCGTCGGCTCAGGACTTGTCGGGCGCCGGCGCGTCGTCGTTCGTGAGCGTGGGGGCATTGCCGCTGCGCAAGCCTTCGAAGAGCGCCGATGCCCCGGCGCCGCAGCCCAGGATGACGCGCATCGCGCGCTCGACGGGGACGTCGATCGGATGCACCCAATGCTTCGGCAGGTGGTAGACGTTGCCCGCGACAGGGCTCGGAGCGGCGGGCACGTACACCGAATAGCGCCCGTCGGGGTGCTCCTCGGTGATGAACCCCGTCATCATCGTCTCGTTGCCGAAGGGCTGCACGAGCGCGACCTTGCGAAACGCGACCTTCTTGCCGCCGAAGAACTGTTCGCTCGTCTCTTTGATGAGCGTGTAACCGGGGAAGCGGCGCAGCAGTCGGTGGTCGATGATCTCGAGTGCGTAGTCGCCGATGCGGGTGCGAACGAGCAACCCGACCAAGAAACAAAGGCCGATGAGGAACAGGATCACCGCGATGTCCGCGACGATGCGTTCGGTGCGCGGAGTGAAGCTCAGGAAACGATCCGACAACGGTTCGATGAGCCGTGTCAAGAATCGGAACACCCAGACGTAGACGATCGCGAAGAGCGCTACGGGCAACAGCACCGCGACACCCCCGACGACGGTCGTCTTCACGAAGGCGCGGAACCGGCTCATGGATGCGGAGCGGAACGTATCGATGGGAGATCTCCTTGCGGTCACGGTCCATCGATCATACCAAGCGCCTTGCAACGTCTCGACGAAGCGGCTCGAGCGCTCGAACCTGAAGCGACGCGGACGATATGAGAAGATCGTCGGGTCGGTCGCCGGGCCGACGCGATGGCTGAAACCGGCACCCGCCGCATCCACGAGCCGGCGCGCTCGCGCCGAGATCGACCGATGACCTCCACGATCCGCTTCGGGTTCTCGACGTGCCCGAACGACACCTTCGCGTACCACGCATTGCTCTCCGACGAGGTGGACACGCGAGGGCTGCGCTTTGCGTGCGAGCTCCGCGACGTGCAAGAGCTCAACGAAGGCCTCGATCGCGGCGACTACGACGTTGCGAAAGTCTCGTTCCACGCGGCCGTGCGGCTCGCGCGTTCGATCGTCGTGTTGCCGGTCGGGTCCGCCCTCGGGTTCGGGGTAGGGCCGCTGCTGCTCGCATCGGCAGCGGGCCGACATCCCGCCGATCCGCGGGCCGATGGCACGCCCGCCCGCGTCTTGTGCCCGGGCGAGCAGACGACGGCGACGCTCCTGTATCGGCTGTTTCACGATGGCGAGGGACGGGTCGAGCAAACCGTGTTCGATCGCATCATGCCGGCGTTGCAGCGCGCGGAGGCTGACTTCGGGGTGTGCATCCACGAGGGGCGCTTCACGTACGAGCGGGAAGGCCTCGCGTGCGTCGAGGATCTCGGCGAGCGTTGGGAGCGCGAGACCGACTGTCCGCTTCCGCTCGGCGGGATCGTCGCGCGCGCCGACCTCGGCGACGAGCGGCTCGCCGCCGTCACCGCCGCGCTGCGTGATTCGCTCGACGCGTCACTCGCGAATCCGCAAGCGGCGTTGCCGACGATGCGCGCGTGGGCGCAAGAACTCGACGACGACGTCATCCGCGCGCACGTCGACCTCTACGTGAACGAGTGGACGCGTGATCTCGGCGCGACGGGGCGCCGCGCTCTCGACGAGCTTTCGAAGCGAGCCGCGTCGTGCGGCATCGTCGACGACGACGTTCGCCTTCGCATCTTTCGCGACGAAGAGGCGGCCGCGTGACGCACGACCTGCTCCCCGACTTCGAAGCGCGCGAGCACGAGCGCACGCGCGGCATGTCGACCTACGTCGTGCGCTACGGCGTCCTGCGCTACGGACTCCCGCTCGTCGCGGTCTCGTTCATCGTTCTCGCGATCGAGGGCCGACTCGCGACACTCGACCTCGAGACGTTCGTGGTCCGCGGGTTCGGTCCGTTCGTCTTCGGGCTCCTGCTCGCGCGCATGGGCTGGGCGAAGATCGTCCGCGCGAGACTCGAGCGCCTCGAAGCTCGCATGGAGTCGGAGCATGACGAAGCGAGGCGCGACGGGTGAGTGACGCACGGGTCCGTCGGGGGTTCTGATCGAGCCGTTCAGGCCGTGTTCAGTCGACGCCATCCGCCGGCTTCTCCGCCGCGGACGCCGCCGACGGGGGAGCGGATTCGGACGGAGCTTCTCGATCGGTGTCGACTCCGCGCGCGAGGAACGTCCAGATGCAGCCGCTGACGATGACGGTCGCCGAGGTCGTCGTGACCATCGTGTCGATCGACAGGGTCGAGTCGTAGACGATGCCCGCGAGCAGGCCGCCGAGCGTCGTCGCGAGGGTCATGCCCATGAGCTCCATCGCGTAGACGCGGCCACGGAAGGCGTCGTCGACGTGACGCTGCCAGAAGGTCGACGACGAAACCCACAGGTTGCTGCCACCGGTGTGGGCGAGGCAGACGAAGAGCGCCGCGAGTCCGAACGCTTCGGTCCGTCCGAAGAAGAAGTAACCGATGGCGCCGATGAAGAAGCCGGCCGAGATCTGACGACGGAGCGAGGCGTCGTCGCCGGCCAAGAATCGACGCGAGAGGATCGGCCCGAGCGCCGTGCCGACTCCGCGCGCCGCGTACAGCAATCCGATCGCGAGGCCGCCCGTGGCGGCGCTGCTCGCGAGCCCCGGTACTTCGAGCCCCGGAAACCGAATGCGCCCGGCGACGCTGATCGCGACGAGAAAGCCGCCCGCGACACCCCAAGCCGACTTCGCGAAGACGACGGGTGTGAGTCCGAGCTCGCGAACGTGCGCGAGGCCTTTGCGCATGTCGCGAAGCAAGACGAGATCGCGCCACTCGAGCGCCTTCGGGTGCTTCGGGACAGGATCGAGGCGTAGCCCCACGAGGAGGATCGCGCTGACGGCGTACGTCACGGAGTCGAGGATGAACACGCCGCGTATCCCGACGATCTCGACGAGCAGGCCACCGAAGATCGCGCCGATCGTGAGCATCATGCTCCACGTCGTCGCGACGAGCGTGTACGCGGCACGCAAGTCTTCCTTGCGGACCGTGCCCGGCATCGCGGCGCCGCGCGCGGCTTCGAAGAAGATGCTGACGGCCATCTGGGAGAACAGCAGCGCGTACAGCAGCGGCAGCTGTTCGGGACCGCGTACGAGAAGCAGCGAGAGCACGATCGCGATGCGCAGCAGATCGGCGACGACCATGAGGGCGCGGCGCGGCAGCCGATCGGCAACCGGGCCGGCGACGCTGCCGAGCACCGTCGACGGCAGAAGGCGCAGCGCCATCTCGAATGCGAGCAGCAGCCCGAATCCCATGCGGGATTCTTCGCCCGCGATCGAGCCGATGAGCGTGAGCACCGCGACGCGATTCAGCCAATCGCCGAGTTGGCTCACGACCTGCGCGGACCACAAGCGGCGAAAGCGCGGATTGTCGCGGAGCACGGCGAACATGGCGATCGAGGAATGCGAGAGAGGAGATGCGAGCCGTCGCGTGCTCGCGGGGGTCGACGCGGGATTCTATCATCGGCCTCCGCCATGAAGAAAAGCGCCTCACGAGCCGCGACCGCGGGATCCGATGCGTCCGATTCCTCGAACGCGGTGCAATCGATCGACTGGTACGAGCTGCCCGAGTACTACGACATCGTGTTCGATCCCGATACCGAACGCGAGGCGAAGTTTCTCGAAGCGGCCGTCAAACGTTACGCGACTGCGCCGCGAACGACGCGACTGCAAGCGCTCGAACCCGCGTGCGGGACGGGGCGGCTCGTGCTCGCGCTCGCACAACGCGGCTGGGCGGTCACGGGTTTCGACGCGAGCGAGTCGATGCTGCGGTATGCACGCCGTCGCGTACGCGACGCGGGGGCGCTACGAGGGGCGGCGCGGCTTCGCAGCGGTCGCATGGAGGCGTTCGACTTCGGATCCGGATTCGTGCTCGCGTTCTGCCTCGTCAGCACGTTCCGCTACCTGTCGACGCACGCCGCGGCCCGCGCTCATCTCGAATGCGTCGCGCGGTCGCTCGTTCCGGGTGGCGTGTACGTGCTCGGTCTGCACCTCGCCGATTACGAAGACCGCGAACCGTCGACCGAGACGTGGCACGTCGAGCGCGACGGCGTGAAAGTCGAGTCGTCGCTCGAGGCGCGGCCTGCCGACGAGTGGCGTCGCACGGAGCGCTGCGAGGTCCGCATCCGCGTCGATCGCGACGGGGGCGAGCGCCGCTTCACGGACTCGTGGACCTTCCGCACCTACGACGGCCCGCAGATCCTCGAGCTCGTGAACTCGGTTCCCGACCTCGAGCTCGTCGGCGTGCACGACTTCGACTACGACATTCGCAACCCGGCCTCGATCGACCTCGAAGGCGACCGCCTCGACGTCGTGCTGATCCTGCGACGGAGGGTGTCGTGAGCGACGCGACGGCGGGCGACCGACCTCCGATGCACGTGACGATCGCATTGCCCGACTGGGCGGCGACGTTCGTTGCGAGCGCGTCGAACGAGCGTCTACGAGACGACGACGCGCGCATGGCGTTCGTGCTCGAGCTCGCTCGACGCAACGTACGCGAAGGCACCGGCGGGCCCTTCGCAGCCGCGGTCTTCGCCCGGCGTGACGGAGCGCTGATCGCGATCGGCGTCAACCGGGTCGTTCCCGAGCAGTGCTCGGTGGCGCACGGCGAGATGCTCGCGATCATGACCGCGCAGCACCGCGCCGCGACGCACGACTTGTCGACGGTCGAGGGCGGCTGCGAACTCGTGACGAGCACCGAGCCCTGCGCGATGTGCCTCGGCGCGATCCCGTGGTCGGGCGTCTCGCGAATCGTCTGCGGTGCCCGCGATGTCGACGCCCGCGCCATCGGATTCGACGAGGGCGCCAAGCCGAACGACTGGGTCGGATCGCTTCGCGATCGTGGCATCGAGGTCGTTCGCGACGTGCGACACGAGGAGGCCGTTGCCGTCCTGCAAGGCTACGCGGATGGCGGCGGCGAACTGTACAACGCGGGTGGGCGCTAGCCGGCTAGGAGCTCCCGCGGTCGCGATCCTTGCGCCGCTTCGCGTTCACGACTTCGACAACTCGACGAGGATGCCGCGCACGAGCGTTTGCATCGACCGTTCGAGGTAGCGCCCCGCGTCGAGCACGTCGTCGTGGTCGAGGGGTTCGGCCGAGAGTCCGGCGGCGAGGTTCGTGAGCGACGAGATCGCGAGCACGCGCATGCCGCGCGCGTTCGCGGCGATTGCCTCGGGGACCGTCGACATGCCGACCGCGTCGGCGCCGAGCCGTCCGAGCATCGAGACTTCGGCCGGCGTCTCGTACGTGGGGCCGAGCATCGACGCGTACACGCCTTCGTGCAGTCGGATGCCGGCGTCGAGGGCGACGCGCCTGGCGACCTCGCGCAGCGATTCGTCGTACGGATCGGAGAGGTCCGGGAACCGGCTCTCCGGCTCGACGACCGGGCCGCGCAATGCGCTTCGGAACGAGAACTGGATGTGGTCCGCCACGAGCATGAGCGCGGGCGGACGCCACTTCGCGTGCAGGCATCCGGCAGCGTTCGTGAGTACGACCGTCTCGATGCCGAGCCGCGCCATGATCCGGATCGGAGTCACGGTGACGCCGGGTTCGTGGCCTTCGTAGAGATGGAAGCGTCCGGCTTGCAGCAACACGGGGATGTCGTCGAGCATCCCGGAGATCCACGCGCCTTGATGACCGGCGACGGTCGAGCGCGGATGTCCCGGGATCTCTTCGTAGGGGACGACGACGGCGTCGTTCACGAGATCGGCGAGGCCCCCCAGGCCTGAGCCGAGAACCACAGCGATGCGTGGCTTCTTGGGCGTGACGCGCGCGGCGAGACGCTCGCCGAGAAACTGCGTCATCCGGTCGAGGCCCTCGGAGTCGAGAGCCGGAGCGGTGGAATCGGATGCGGGCATCGAGGGTCGAGCTCCTTCAGCATTCGTAACGTTCGATCCGCCAGGGGGGCGCTACAGGATCATACCCGCCCAGCCCGCGGAAAGGAATGCCGCGAGATTGCCGCCGACCATCGCGCGCAAGCCGAGCCGCGAGAGGTCTTGTCGGCGATCGGGCGCGAGCCCGCCGATGCCGCCGATCTGGATCGCGATCGCCGAGAAGTTCGCGAAACCGAGGAGTGCGTACGTCGCGATGACGACCGATCGCGGCGACGCGAGCTCGCCGGCTTGCAGCACGCCCGCGAGATCGACGTAGGCGACGAACTCGTTGACGGCCGCCTTGATGCCGATGAGCGATCCGACGGTGCCGGCATCTTCCCACGGAACGCCGAGGATCCACGCGAGCGGCGCGAGCAACCAACCGAAAAGGCGTTGCAGCGAAAGACCGTCGACGCCGACCCATCCTCCCGCGGTCGCGATCGCGTAGTTCACGAGCGCGATGAGCGCGATGAACGAGAGCAGCATTGCGCCGACGTTGAGTGCGAGCTTGAGGCCTTGCGCGGCGCCGTCGGCCGCGGCGTCGATGAGATTGACCGCGGTGCGCTCGACGCGAATCGGCGCCGAGCCGCGCGTTACGGGTTCGCCCGTTTCGGGCAGCAGGATCTTCGAGATGATCAACGCCGCGGGAGCGTTCATGACGCTCGCCGTGAGCAGGTGTCCCGCGATGTCGGGGAAGTACCCGGACAGCATGCCGACGAAGCCCGCCATGACTCCGCCCGCGACCGTGGCGAAGCCGCCGATCATGACCGTGTTGAGCTCGGACATGGTGAGCGTGCCGAGGAACGGTCGGATCAACAGCGGCGATTCGGTGTGCCCGACGAAGATGTTGCCGGCGACGGAGAGCGTCTCGGCGCCCGACGTCTTCATCGAGCGTCGCATGATCCACGCGATGCCGCCGACCACGCGCTGCATGAGTCCGACGTGGTACGCGAGCGCCATGAGCGTCGAGAAGAAGACGATCGTCGGCAGCACGCTGAACGCGAAGAACGCGCCCGTGTTCGCGACCGTCGTCCCGGCTTCGATCGCCGCCATCTCGACGGGCGCGCCGGGTACGGGCTCGCCGACGGGTACGTTCTGCTGCACGAGATTCCCGAACAGGAACGACGCGCCCTCGTGCGTGAACCCGAGCAGAAGCTGGAACACGCGGTTCGCCCCGTCGAAGATCGCGCGGCCGACTCCCGTGCGCAGGACGAGCAACCCCAGCGCGAGCTGCAGCACGAGCCCCACGCCGACCAAGCGCCACGGAACGCGCTTGCGATCGCTCGAGAGCAGCCACGCGATCCCGAGAACCGCCACGATGCCGGCGATCGCGAGCGCGCGTTCGGGTAGCGGTGTATCGAGCGATCCGGCCGCGAGGCCGATCATCGTTTCGGAGGCTTCGGTGGCGGGCGGGTCGGTGGCGTTCGCCGAAGCGTCTTCGCTCGCGAGGATCGATACGAAGGCGAGCGGAAGCGCTCCGATGGTCATGGCCGTTCGGTCTCGGGGTGCGCCTGCGCGGCATCGTCGGTCGCCAGCGTCGCATCGTGTTCGCGATCGGCGGGATACCGTGCGGCGTGCTCGTCGAGCTCGTTCTCGAAGCGATCGAGAAACGCCTCGCGCTCGGCGCCTGCGAGAAACGTGTTGCGCGCCGCATTGCGCGCCACGCTGCGCAGCGCGTCGGCGTCGAACCCGAGGGACGCATGGGCGGTGGCGTACTCGTCGACGAGCGTGATGCCGTCCATGAGGCGCCCGTCCGTGTTGATCGTGACCACGAGACCCTCGTCGTGGTAGCGCCGAACCGGGTGCACTGCGGGATCGGCGACGACGCGCGTGTGTACGTTCGACGTCACGCAGACTTCGAGCGGGATGCGCTCGCGCCGCACGCGTTCGACGAGTGCCGGATCTTCGGCGATGCGCGTTCCGTGTCCGATGCGCTCCGCGTGGCAATCGTCGAGCGCTTGCGTGACCGACGCGGGTCCGTAGCCCTCGCCCGCGTGACACGTCCGATGCAGGCCGCCTTCCCGCGCGATTTCGAAGGCGCGCGCGTGCTCCTTGGCGGGATGGCCGGCTTCGGCGCCCGCGAGGTCGAACGCGACGACACCGCGCGACGCCGCGTCGAGTGCGACGCGCGCCATGCGCTCCGAGACGTCGGCTTGCAGCGTGCGCAGTCCGCACACGATCAGCCGCGCGACGCATCCCGTCGCGACTTCGCCTTCGCGCAGTCCTTCGAGTACCGCGTCGACGGCTTCGGCTTCGGTCATCGCGGGCGTGTGCAGCGCCGGGCAAAACCGCGCTTCGACGTAGCGCGTGGAGTCGGCGGCGACGTCGTGGACGAGCTCGCGCGCGACGCGGCGCAAGGCATCGCGGCTCTGGAGCAGCGCGAGCGTGATGCGGTAGCGGTCGAGGTACTCCTCGAGGTTCCGCGCGTCGCGGACGAGAAGTGCGGCGGCGATTCCGCGGGCGTCCGAAGCCGGCAATGCCGCGCCGGCGTCGACGGCGAGCTCGAGCATCGTCTCGGGCCGCAACGAGCCGTCGAGATGTACGTGCAGCTCGGCCTTGGGAAGCTCGCGGATCCATGCGGGAACGGGGTGCATGCGCGACACCATAGCTGACCTGTCGCGGGCGCGCGAGATCCCGAGCTGGATTCTGCGAAGTGCAGGCTTCCAAATGATGCGTCCGCCCTGGGTCTCAGGTATGATGGAAGTCGCTAGAGACCTATCCCCCCTGGATTTGCCGCCGGACGCACCGAATGACTCCCCAGGTTCCCCGACAGCTTGCCGCCCTTCTGGGCGAGGAGCGCTGCCGAGCGCTCGCCGAGCGCACCGAAGCGCGCATGCGAGAGGATCTCGAGGTCCGCCTCGGGGTGCCGCACCGGGTCGTGGAGGAGTCGCTCGCGGCCGCTCTGGAGGCGCTCGCGAGAGCCGGCACCGAATACGGCGACCCGCTCGACGAGGCCACGGATGCGGAGCTCGACGATCGCGTTCGCGCCCATGCGTGGCTCGCGGTGCGGGACCGCACCCGAAGCCGAAGCGAGATCCCCCGCGCGACCGTGGCCGAACGACGCCTGTTCGAGACCGTCTTCGCGATCTTCCGCGGCGTGATCGACGACGACGGTCCGACCGCCTTCTCGCCTTACGAGCTCGCGGCGACGGTCGAGGCTCTCCAGCCGCCGAGCTATCGCCGCATCTTGTGGCTCGACGTGCTCGCCGGAGGCCGGGTCGATCCGGCTACCGCAGCGCGGTGTCTCGACGTCTCGGCCGGCGAAGTCGAAGGGCTGCGAGGGCGTGCCCGTGCGGCGTTCGCACAGTCGCTCGTCGAGTCATTCGACGAACTGCATCACGCGGCGCCGCCGGAGCTCGACGAACGGCCGCGGGATCCGCTCACGTTCTGCGTCGGCATGGCCCTCGCGCTCACCGAAGAAGTGCCTCGCGCCGTCGAGCCCGATCTCGACGACGCATCGTGGCGATTACAACCCGGCGAGCCGATTGCGGCTCCTGCCGATCCGAATATCGCGGCCGCCGTCGAGAGCGCGCGGCGTGCGCTCGAGGAAGTTCGGTCGGTCGACGAAGAAGTGCGCATCGAGCTCGATCGCAGTCATGCCGAGACGTTCGAACGCGACGCGTCGCGCCGCGCCGTCGCATCGGCGGTCGACGCGCACCCGGTGATGGCGCCGTCGCCATCGAGCGATTTTTCGTCGCTCCGCCTCGACGTGTCCGGTAACGAGGATCGCACGGCATCGGTCGCTTCTTCGAGCGGATCGACAACCGCCGATGCACGAGCGAACGATCCGGATCCGTTCCCGCAAGACGAAGGGGAATGGCCGCCGTTCCGTCTGCCCGCGGCGATGCGCTCGGTTGCGGACGAGGAATGGAAACGATCGCTCGAAGCGGCCGCCGAGGCGTCCGACGACGACGAGTCCGACGCCGAAGACGACTTCCGGCTTCCCTGGCATCTACAGGGCGGGGACGCGCTCGGATTCGACGACGACATGGCGTTCGACTGGCCGGCGTTCGCGCTTCCTGCCCGGCGAGTTACGAGTGAGTACGACGGGCTACGTGTCGGCGCGCTCGATCTCGAAGAGTCGGACCGTCGTGCGGATCGCGAGTCGGAAGACGGTGTGGACCCGCTGAAGGTCGAGCGATCGCCGCTCGAAGGCCCCGACGCCGACCGATTCCGCCGGTATCTCGCCGAGACGGGCGCTCCGCCCATGCTCGAATCGCGATTCGACGAGCCTGCGCGTGCGCGCTCGAAGCGCGCGGAACGGGACGAGCGCCGATCGAAGGCCCGGACGCCGAAGGGCGACGACTCGAAGCGTGCGGGAACGTCGGAGTCGCGACGCCGCAAGGAACGACCGCGTACCCGAACGCCGATGCCCGAGTCCGCAGAGGTCGGCGAGTCGACGAAACTCGATGTCGCGCCGCCGGTCGAGGCGCGATCGGATCGCCCAGAGCGCATCGACAATCGCGAGCGTGACGAGCCGACGACGATCCGTCCGGTTGTCGAGGAGACGATTCGCCTCGAGGATCGAACCGCGTTCGTGTCGTCTTCGGAAGACGACGGACTTCGGCTTCCGCCTTCTTTGGTCGACGACGACCTGAAGTGCGAGCTCAAGCCGGAACGCAAGTCGTTGCGCGAACGCCGCCGCGCCAAGACGCCGACTCCGCGTGGCGAAGCGCCGCCGATTTCGGCGCGTCCGGTGCCGCCGTCCGTGCGCCCCGCGCCGCCGGCGCCGTGGATGCCGCCCGATGTCGAACGCGACGTCGCGGCGTCGCATCGCCCGGCACCGATCCCGTGGACGCCGCCGCCCGTGGAGCGAGACGCCGATTCGCCGCGACCGCCGATGGCGCGCGCGTCGTCGCCGTGGACACCGCCGCCGTTGCCGGCCGAAGAGCTGCGCGCTCCGGCACCCGCACCGCGCGTGGCGCCGCCGACGAACGAAGCGCCGGTGCCGAGAGCCGAACCGAGTGCGCCGCAGGCCCGCCTCTCAGTCGCGCCGCCTCCGGCCGATGCCGGCCGCGCCGTCGAGTGGACCGCGCCGGCGCCCGCGACGGGATTCCCCGACGGGAAGCCCGCAGTCGTACGAGGGGCCGAGATTCCCGCAACGAAGACCCATGACGACGCGCGGAGCCTCGAGCCTGGCACGGCAACGGGTAGCGTCGACGTGCCGCCTGCGGGTGCCACGGAAGCCGCCCCGTCCGCGAGTCCACAGCCGTCCGCGAGTCCGCAGTCGTCCGCGAGTCCGCAGCCGTCCGCGAGTCCGCAGCCGTCCGCGAGTCCGCAGCCGCAAGCCACGGTCTTTCGAGCCGTGTTCCGAACTTCGGGACCGGGCGTCGCGGGGCCCGCGGCGCCGCAGCAGGTTCACGTTCCGCACTCGTCGGAGGATGCGGATAGCGATACGCCTGCGAACGTCGTCGACATTCCCGTGGTCTCGGGCGCGTACTCGGCGAGTGACCCGGCGGCCACGCGCGACGACGACAGCGACAGCCCGCCGCCGCTCACGTTGCCGGCGCACATGGCGTATCCCGAATCGTACGACCCGTATGCTCCGCGTCCCGTGAATCGCGTCTCCGTTCCCGATGACGAACCCGAGTCCGGGGAAACGGCCGCGCCGCGAGACGAAGCGGACGATTCGCGACCGAACGTGACCGAAGGCGCCGAATCGGCCACCGACGAAGTGCCGAGCGAATCGGAGGTCGCGCCGCCGCCGTCGAAGACGACCGAGTCGAAACGAGACGACCGCGAGACGGACAGCGACGACGAGGCGAAGAAGCCGGTCCCCGACCCGC
This sequence comes from bacterium, assembly GCA_030433195.1. GTDB lineage: Bacteria > Planctomycetota > JACOTG01 > JACOTG01 > JAUIME01 > JAUIME01. The sequence continues at coordinate 8,734 of JAUIME010000012.1, read as the reverse complement.
TACGGAGCCCCGACCGCAAGACGGTTTCGTCGACCGAAAGCGGAGGCGATCGGCGGCGTGACGCGCTGCCGACTCCTCGCGATTCCGACGAGCCTTTCTGGCTGACCGCCAAGCGTGATCGCGGGACATCGCAGCGCGAGCGCGGCGCGGACGAATCCGGCGACGCATCGTCGACGGTCGCGTTCGAGATGCCGCGGCCGACGCCGGGGCACGATCTCCCTAGGCGCGGGCCGCTTCACGAATCGCGCCGCGAGCGTCCGGGGATCTTGCGGCTGTTGAAGGCGAAAGTCGCCGAGCTCATGCATCCGGGCCAGAAGGCGCAACGCGAGCGCGCCGAAGTCCAACAGCGCCTCGACGCCTACCTCGGCCCGAGAGCGAAGCCGCGCCCGCCCGTCGACAAAGGCCGCCAGGCCGACAAGTAGCCGCGTTCGGCTCGGCGCTACGTTTCCTACGCGTTGATGCGATCCGCGAGCATGTGCAGGAACAATCCCACGTCGGTCACGACGCCGATGGTCTGCGCGGATCCGCGGTCGCACAGCTTGGTCACGACGGCGGGGTTGATGTCGATGCACACGGTCGTCACGGTCGACGGAAGCATGTTCCCCGTCGCGATCCCGTGCAGCATCGTCGAGAGAATGAGCACGATTCCCGCATCCTCGATCATCGCGGCGTAGGCTTCCTGCGCTTCGTTCATGTCGGTGATCGCTTCGGGAAGCGGGCCGTCGTCGCGCAGGCTTCCCGCGAGCACGTAGGGCACTCCGTGCTTCACGCAGTGGTACATGATGCCGTGCGTGAGCGAGCCCGCTTCGATCGCCTTCGGAATGTCGCCATGCTTGCGGATTTCGTTGATCGCGCGCATGTGATGGCAATGCCCGCCCGCGACGCCTTGCCCGGTGTTCGTGTCGATCCCGAGTGACGTGTTGAGCAGCGCGCGTTCGATGTCGTGCACCGCGAGCGCGTTGCCGGCGAGGATCCCGTCGATCGCACCCGCGGCGAGGAGGCGCTCCATCGGCGCGACGCCGCCCGTATGCACGACGACCGGACCGGCGACGAGGATGACCTTCTTCTTGCCTTCCTTCTTGATCTGCGCGATCTGCTTGGCGAGCGAGTCGACGACGAGCGCGACGTGGCGCTCCGACGACACCTCGCTGTTCATGAAGCCGAAATCGCCGTCCTCGAGATCCTTCGCGGGCGGCGTGACGCGAACGCCTTCGGCACCCACGACGACAGCCTGCCCCTTCTCGACGTTGCGCAACTTGACGCAGCTCGCGCGATCGCCGTCGACGACGATGAGCGCGTCCATGCGCTGCTGGTCGACAAGCGTCCACGTCCCCTCGATCCGGACTTCGGTCGGATGATTCGTGGTCGAATAGAAACCGTCGGGAGCGACGCCGTCCGCGGGCGCGGGCTCGAGCACCACGCTGGCAGTCTCGACCGGCTCGACGCCGAGCTTCACGAGATCCTGCATGATGTCGGCGAGCGTCGATTCTTCGGGCGCGTCGACCTGGATCACGGCCGTGGAGGTTTGGTCCTTCGTACGGCCGATGCGCGATTCGATGACTTCGTAAGTCGCGCCGGTGCCGGTGACGACGTCGAAGATCTTGTGCAGGAGGCCGTCGTCGATGAGGTGTCCGCTCGCGCGGAGAGTCTTGCGGGTGGTCACGTGGAGTTCCGTCGCGGAAAAGAGGAAGAGGAGTCGGTCAGGCTCCCGAATCCACGACGAAGCAGACGGCAGAAGCGTCAGGGGCGGTGTCGCGATCGGGCGTCGGGTGGTGTACCTCGATCTCGCGCACGTCGTCAAGCACACCCAAGAGGCCGTCGATCGTTTCGTCGACGGCGGCGGAGACGATCCGGCGGAGGTGGTCCTTGCCGTCGTCCGGCAGACTCGCGTACCAGTCGCTCGTCGTCGGTTCCCGCTGCGGGGAGGAGGTAGACCCCGCCTCGATCTCCAATCGGTCGAGCGTCGACTCGTTCACGTAGTCGCGGACCACCTCGCGGATGGCATCAGCCAGATCGCCTGTCACGGTTCACTCCAGTTTCGAAGGTCCAGCAGGAGATGCTGCATATTCGTCATCGGCTGCCAATGGGCGGTTTTTCACCGAAATCCGAGGATCGATTCTCGGACGATTCCGGAAAGGTCGACGAACCCGGGAGTACTCGATCTTCGCGGAATCGCCGACCCGTTTCGTGTATCGTGTCGTGGAGGCGGCGGTCGAGTTCACGATCGTCGAGGACCAAGCGGTCTCCATGACGCTCGTGCAAGACGGCTCGCGACTCGAGTTCGCGCGAGAGACGTAGTCGGTACCGAACGACGAGAGGCGGAGGAGCGGACACGATGCAGAATCGACGAGAGTTCTTGCGTAGTGCGACGACGCGGCTGGGGATGGCCGGATTGGGCATCGCCGGCTTGGGCGCGACGGGATTCGGGATCCCCGGGTGCGGCGGTTCGGGCCGGGCGAACGAAGGCGCCGCGGGCGCGGCCGAGGGCGCGTCCCCGAGCGACTCCGATGCGGCGGATCCCGAGCCCGACACGGCGCTGCCGTTTCGCATTTCGCTCGCGCAGTGGTCGCTGCATCGGCGGTTGTTCGGCCAGGCCGGCGAGCCGCTCGACGCGCTCGACTTCGCGGCCGTCTCGCGGAGCTTCGGAATCGACGCGATCGAATACGTGAACGTGTTCTTCTTCGAGAAGGCGAAAGATGCGGCGTACCTCGGAGAGCTGACCAAGCGCGCCGACGCCGAGGGCGTGAAGAACCTCCTCATCATGGTCGACCGCGAAGGATACCTCGGACATCCCGACGAGGCCGAGCGCGACAAGGCGGTCGAGAACCATCGCAAGTGGGTCGACGCCGCGAAGGCGCTCGGTTGTCATTCGATTCGCGTCAATGCGCGAAGCGACGGCACGCGCGAAGAGCAGCTCGATCGTGCCGCCGACGGGCTGCGACGCGTGACCGAGATCGGTGCCGAGGCCGACATCAACGTGATCGTCGAGAATCACGGGGGCTTGTCGTCCGACGGGTCGTGGCTCGCGGCGCTCATCGAAAAGGTCGATCATCCGCGCTGTGGAACGCTTCCCGACTTCGGCAACTTCCGCATCGACGACACGACCGAGTACGACCGCTATCAGGGAGTGCGCGAACTCATGCCGTACGCGAAGGCCGTGAGCGCGAAGTCCAACGACTTCGACGACGACGGGAACGAGACGAAGACCGACTTCGCGCGCATGATGCGGATCGTCACCGATGCGGGGTACCACGGTTACGTCGGCATCGAGTACGAAGGCTCGCGGTTGCCGGAGATGGATGGCGTGCGCGCGACGCTCGCGCTCCTCGAGCGCGTGCGTGACGAGCTCGCCGTCGAGAAGGGGTGACGCGTTCGGATCTGTAGCGACCCGCGCACGCGTGAAGTAGAATCGGCGCAGGAGACGGCGAGGGGCAACTCCCGAGGACGATTCTTCCCATGGAAATCCAGAGCACGGCCCGAAAGGGCTTCTTTTCGCGATCGCCGCGCACGTGGCGCCGGCTCGCGCTCGCGGTTCTCGCGGTGGCGGTCATCGCGTGTTCGACGGTTCCGCTCACGGGACGTCGACAGCTCATGCTCACGTCGTCGTCGGAGCTCGCGTCGATGGGCGACGAAGCCTACGACGAGATGCTCAGCGGTGAGAAGCTCCTGACGCGAGGCGCGGCGTACGATCAGGTCTTGCGCGTCGGCCGCCGCATCCAGGCCGCGGCCGAAAACGGCGACTTCCCGTGGCCCGCGCGCGGTACGTTCGAGTGGGAGTTCAGCGTCATCGACAACGACGAGGTCGCGAACGCGTGGGCGCTGCCGGGTGGCAAGGTCGCGGTGTACACGGGCATCATCAAGGTGGCGCAAGACGACGCCGGCCTCGCGACCGTGATGGGGCACGAGATCGCCCACGCGATCGCCGAGCACGGCGGCGAACGCATGACGCAACAGGCCATCACGCAGTTCGGTCGCGAAGCCGGCGCGGCGATTCTCGGTACGCAGTCCGAGACGACGATGGCGTTGTTCGACCAGGCTTTCGCGATCGGAACGAGCACGCTCGTGTTGCTTCCGTTCAGCCGCAAGCACGAATCGGAAGCCGACAAGATCGGTCTCATCCTCATGGCCGAAGCGGGATACGATCCACGCGCGTCGGTCGCCTTCTGGGAGCGGATGGCGCAGGGCGGAGGGGGCCAGCCGCCCGAGTTCCTGTCGACGCACCCGAGCCATCAGACCCGCGTCTCGCAGTTGCAGGAGTGGATGCCCGAAGCGCTCGCGATCTATGAAGGTCGCAGCTCGGCCGGTGGCGACTCGCGCTGATCCATCCGGCGAAGCGGTTCGCACTCGCGGTGCGGCCGACTCGGCGCGACGCAGGCCGCGCCGAGTCGCAGACCGTCAGTCGATCCAGCGTGGCTTGATGAAGAAGAGCACGTAATCGGAGTCGCTCTCGTTGCGGATCATTCCGCCGAAGACGCGTAGCTCGTTGTCGGGAACGATCGCGGCGAACTGGCCGCTGCGACTGCTACGTGATGGCAGCATCCCTGCGCTCGGGCTTCCGAGCGGTCGATTGGTTTCGTAGGCGACGTTGACGAGGATGCGGTCGTCGACGGGCCGCGCCGTGAAGCGCGTTTCGACGACGCTCTTCTGGAATCCCGCGAAGGCCTGCTGCGCGACTCCGTTCGCGGCGATCGTCGTGGTTTGCGTCGGCGTCTCGAGACCGCTCGTGAAGCGGACACTTTCGTGGATCGGGATCGCGTAGGCGAGGTCGGCCACGAGGCGCACGCCGGCGCGCGCCGCCGGGCCGTCGAGCAGCGAGACCGCCTTCCGCGCGAACGACTCGTCCGCGCCTTCGGGACCGATGCTGTTGAGTCGCATCCCGGCTTGCTGCATCGCGAGCTCGCTCACTTCGAGCATTTTCACTTCGAGGGACACGAGTCGTGGGGTTGCCTGCGAACTGCCTTGCCCGAGAGTGCTGACGGAACTCGCGACCGACATCGGCGAGGCGACAGACAGGACGACGATTCCGGCGGTGACAGTAAGTGCCAACAGCCCTAAGGCGTAGAAGCGGCGCATGGGGATTCCTCCTGAAGGACGGGGAAGATTCTCGAACCGGACTCGGGTGAATCGGTCGAGGCGGCGCCGGCCTCGTGTGTCGCGGGTACCGAGAATAGGGACGCGAAGCGCGACGTTTTCTTCCCCCGGCAGCGACTTTGTCTTGATACCTCATGACTCGGCGCGCCACTGAGAATGCGGAGAGTCGATGGAAGTCTGACCTCCTGCCGAGTGCGGGTTTTCGTGTACTTCCCCGCGCTGCGACAGGTACCTAGGGCGCCCGCTCGGCGAAACCGATCTTCGACCGAGCGCCCGATTCCGAGGCGGCCCGCAACCGCCGCCTCGGAAATTTCTCTCCATCCCCCGAAAAACTCGCTTGCACTCGCGCCGAGCCCCCGTATTCTGGTTCTATAGAATTAGAATTGACGTGGAGGCCCCATGCCCCGATCCAAGAGCAAGCAGCCCACCGACGCCGAGATGGAGATCCTGAAGATCCTTTGGGACGACGGTCCCAGCGAGCTCGGCGCGATCTGCGCGCGATTGCGCGAGAGTCGGTCGATCGCGACGACGACCGTGGCGACGATGCTCAAGGTCATGCTCGAGAAGAGACTCGTCGCGCGGAGCGGCGAAGCTCGGCGCTACGTGTGGGAAGCACGCGTGACGCGCTCCGCGACGCAGCAGGGCATGGTCGGCCGCCTGGTCGACTTCGTCTTCGACGGGTCCGCCAAGGGGCTCGTCGCGCACTTGATCGAGCAAGGCGACCTCGGCGAGCGCGAGCGCGCGGAGATCTTGCGGATGCTCGCGGCGAGTGACGACGAGGTCGGCCGGTCCGAGAAAGACGACACCGAGGGGGCGACGTCATGATGCACCTCATCGACTCGCCGGTTTGGCTCGCGCTCGCTTGGGCGTGTCTTCACTTCACGTGGATCGGCGCCGTGATCGGCGGCGTCGCGGCCGCGACGCGCTTCGCGCTGCGAGGCTCGGCGCCGGAAGTCCGAAGCCGCGCCGCGCTCGGTTTCTTGTTGGCGCTGCTCGTCGCGCCGTTCGTGACCTTCTTCGTCGTGCTTTCGCAGACGAACCCCGTCGCCACCGCGGGCGGGCTTGCGCACGCCGCGCCGTTCGCGGCCCCTGCGGTCGCGCACGGCTGGTTCGATCGATTCCTGTTTTTCGTCCCGTGGCTTTGGATCGCGGGTGCCTTGATCAAGCACCTCGTCATCGTCGCGGGTTGGTGGGGGACCGAGCGTCTTCGGCGCGATGCGCGCGTCGCCGTCTCGGACGATGTCTCTCACACCTGTCGCCGCTTGGCTCGCTCGCTCGGAGTGACGCGGCGCGTGGCCGTCGGATTCAGTGACCGCGTCGCCGCGCCGATCGTTCTCGGCGTGGTGCGGCCGATGATCCTGCTGCCCGCGACGCTCGCTACGGGATGGGTTCCCGAACGCCTCGAGATGATTCTGCTGCACGAGCTCGCGCACGTCCGTCGAAACGACGTGCTCGTTCATATCGTGCAGCGCGTCACCGAGGCGTTGTGGTTTTTCCATCCCGCGGTATGGAGCGTGTCGCGTTGGCTCACGCTCGAATGCGAGCAATGCTGCGACGCTCTCGTGTTGGACCGAACCGGGCGACCGGGTGCGTATGCGCGCACCCTCGTCGCTCTTTCCGGAGGCGTTCGATCGCCCGCGGCCGCGACACTCGGCGCGGCGATGGCCGATCGACACCTCGTCACTCGGATTCGTCGAATCCTGAACCAGGAGGAAGCGAGAATGCAGATCCATCCACGCGCCACGCTCGCGGTCGTCGCGTTGCTCACGACGTCGCTCATGGTGTGGAACGCGTATGCTCAGAAGCAATGTCAGCACTGTGGACACGAAGAACCCGTTGCCGAAGCGATCGTCGCGACCGGCTCCATCGACGTGGCGCCCGTTGCCGACGGCAGGGTCGTCGTCGGCGGAAAGCCGATGCGTGCGGTTCGTGAGTCTAGCGGCTCCGCGATCGCCGTGACGGCGGCCCCGATGCCCTCGAGGCTCGAGGACGTGACCGACGTGCTCGCGGTCGACCCGAACGTCGACGCGGTGCCCGTGCCGCGAGCCGTCATCGCCGGCGAACTCGCGATCGACTCGGGGATCGCAGCGGAGCCGGCGGGAGCCCGCTCGATCTCGTCGAGTGATCCGAACATCCCGTCGGGCGCGATCGCGGTTTCGCCGCTCGTCGCGGACGTCTCGCCGGATGTCTACGTCGGCGAGCTCGCGGTCGCGACGGCCCCGATCGCTGTCGCGTGCCCGCCGAACGAGTCCGACCCCGTGTTCCCGGGCGCGCCGCGAGCCATTCGTGAAGTGCATCCCGAAATCGCCCAGGGTGGCGGTGGCGGCGTCGCGCGAGGCACGTTCCGCCGAGCGCCGCAAGCGCAAGCCGGTGGCGGTGTCGCACGAGGCACGTTCCGGCGAGCGCCGCAATCGCAAGCCGGCGGCGGCTCGGCGACGTGGAGTGCTCCGCGCGCGCAGGCCGGCGGCGTCTCGGCCGGAGGGCGCGCCACGATTCGCCAGCGTGTGCCGGGTGTCTCGTCCGGTCAGGCGGTGGGCGGTGGCGGCGTAGCGAGCGGTTCGCTTCGACGGGCCCCGCGTGCGCAGGCCGGTCCGCAGATCGACGATGGCGGCACGGGAGGATCCGGCGGCGTCGGCGTTCTGCGTCGCCGCGGCGTTCCCGTGCCGTCTCCGCAAGCGGGCAGCGGTGCGGGGCAGTTGAGCGGTGCGGAGCGACAGCGACTCGAGGATCTCGGCTACCGCGTGACGCCTCCGGCTCCCGGAGTGCCCGCGCTTCGTCCGACGCCGGGTGCGCCGGCCCGGGCGCGGGGTATCGACGCTCTCCCCGACGACGGTTCTTTGAACCGCGGCACGCAACACGGCAAGGACAGCCGCTACTGGAGCGACTACTGGAATCGCTACTGGCGCGACTTCTACCGTGCGCATCCGGGACTCGATCCGACGTCGACGAACTGTTCGGATTGCCATCAGGGACTGCAGCAATGGAAGCCGGTCGAACGCGACGTGCGATCCGTATCGGCTTCTCCCGTGGACGCATTGCGTCGAGGTTCGGGTCGCTGAACGCATCGGTCGACGATGTCGTCGACGCGTGATCCATGATCATTCAGGCGTCGCCGGTCGATGGACCGGCGGCGCCTTTTTGTAGGAAGGGACCGTCGATGATCTTCGCGATTCTCGTGACCGTGGCATGCTTGCCGTTCGAGGTCGAAGCGCATTCGGGTCGGTGCCGGCTCCAGGGAGTTCTCGAGTCGCACGCGGGGGAGACCTACCGCATCCGAATCGATCCCGACCTGACCGACGGGTGGCAAGGTCGCGTCGTCGCCACCGGCGTGGTCGGCGCGAAGGGCGCACTCGATGCCGAGTTCGCGCTCGAGGTGGCACAACCCGCGTACTTGACGGTCGGTCGGACCTTGCGACTGCTATGGCTCGCGCCGGGTTCGATGACGTTCGAGAACTCGCAACACACGTGGAGCTTCGCCGGCGACGGAGCCCTCGAAAACCGATGCCTCGAGGAGACGGGATCGGGTCGCCCGGGGATCGACGTGCCCATGCCGAAGGCGTTCGATCCCGAGCGCTATGCCGCGCTCGTGACGGAGCGCACGGCGAAACGTCGCGCGTACTTGAAGCAGGTCGCGTCCGAAGGG
>JAUIME010000559.1 GCA_030433195.1 bacterium | reverse complement strand
GTCGTGAAGTCACCGAGATCGTGAAGGCCTGGCGCAAGCGTGGCCGAGCGCTCGAGGAGCATGCGAACCGCGGCCGCGACGGCAATGCCGACCGCGTGCTGTCCGTCGTCGAGGTCGAGCGTCGCGAAGCTTTGGCGCGCGGGATGCGCGACGTCTCGTGCCGTCGCGATCATGCGGATACGCGTCGGTCGCTCGCGCAGGAGCCGTGCCCGCATCTGACGCAGCATCATGCCTGCCGAGCTTCGCAGGAACGTGTGCGGCCGTCGACCGAGCCGCCGCGCGATACCGAGCATCGCGGCGAGCGCGCGAAGCGACTCGAGGAACATGCTCGGCTCCACCCCGAGACTCGATGTGACGCTCGCGCGCGGGAACGCGCGATGCAGCAGATGCGTGTCCGGCATCGCGAGGACGGCCGCGCGCCGTGGACGCGACACACCCGGAAAGCGGTGACGTTGGATCGGCCCGACGGTCCCGCCTTCCACGCGCCGGCCGCTCTCGTAGCGGACGCTCGGCGTTTCGAGCGCTTCCATCATGAGCTCGCAACTTCCGTCGCCGGCACCCGAGAGCGGCTCGAGAAGAATCGCGAGTTCGAGCGCGAGCGCGTCGTTCGCTGCTCCTGACGACCGACGGACGTCATGAGCGAGAAGCGTCGACAGTCCCGGGAAGAGGCCCGCGCCGAGGACGACCTGGCCGCGCGCATCGTGATCGTCGATCGCGAGCAGACGTTCGGTCGTACGAGGATCCGCCCCCACGTCGAGCAAGCAGCCGCCGTGACGCAACACGTGTCGGATCGTGGCATCGGGCTTCGCGCGGATCGTATCGGCCGCGTTCACGACGAGGTCGTAGCGGCTGCCGTCCTCGAGATTCTCGGGCTTGGCGAGATCGAACGAGACGGTTCTCGCGTCGGCCGGGCCGCCGGGCGGCAGGGCGCCGGTTCGGCAGCCGACGACGATTTCGACGCCGCCGATCGATCGCAGCGCCTTGCCGATACGCCTTCCGTAGAAGCCGTGTCCGCCGACCACGAGAACGCGGCGTGGTGCGGATTCGGGGGCTGTCGCCGGATTCGCCATGCCGCGAGCTTACGGGATTCGGGCGCGGCTCGCGATGCGGCGAACGGTCGCAAGGACGCGAAGGCGCTGGAGGTAGGGCTCCCGAAGGCGCGAATCGACCCGGGCCGGAGGCGCGGCCGGGGCCGATCGGCGTGCGACTTCCCCGGGTAGCCACTCAAGCCGCGGCGTCGGGAAGCCCGACAGAACGGGCATGAGAATCCCGCACTCGAGAGTCCCACAGATCGACCCGGCTGACCGGTTCCTCGTGTCGTTCCCGCGTTCGGGCGCGACCTGGCTGCGCAACCTCGTCGCGGATGCCGTGGTTCACGAGCGAGACGGCTACGGTGTGGACGTGCCGGTGTCGGAGCTCATTCCGGACCTGCACGATTCGTCGCAAGGTCTCGGATCGCTCAATTCGACCTGCTACTTCGGGTCGTCTCGGATCGTCCGGACGAACGACGTCGACGCGATCGGCGGGCACCGGAGCGTCTACTTGTTCCGCATGCCTGCGGACGTGCTCGTGTCTCGGTATTGCACGGCGGCGGCGACGCCGGAGACGAGTGACACGGCGCGAACGATCGGTGTGGACGGCTATTGCCTGCAGCATCTCGAGTCGTGGGGCCACCACATCGCGTCGGCGCTGCGGTGCGGATCGTTCGACGACGTTCTCTTCGTCCCGTACGAGCGCCTCGTCGCGGATACGGCCGAGACGCTGAGCGGCGTCCTGCTGTTCCTCGGCCTGACGTCGAAGGCCGAGAGCCTCGCGTATGCGATCGAGAAGAACCGATTCGATCGACTCGCGGAAGCGGAGCGAACCGCGGGTGGCGAGAAGGCGCCGGTCTTCCGCCGTGGGGTCGTCGGTGATGCTCGCGAGCATCTGCAGGGCGAAGTTCTCGCGGCGATCGAGAAGCCCGGCAACCGTCTGTATCAGATGGCGGTCGAGATCTCGAACGGTCAGTTCACGGTGCCGTTCCATCCGGTTCTGACGAGCGACTCTCCTCGCTGACGTCGTCGTTCGCCGAAGCGCCGCGGTCGCGCGGTTCTTCGGATCGGTGCGGAGAGGTGCCGTTGCGTCCGACGCTCGAAAGCGGCGCGTCGCCGTTGCGGCGAGCGAACGCTGTCGGCGACTCGAGCCGCGCGTGCCTCGCGAGTGCGGCTCGAACGAGCTGCTCGGTGAATCCCTCGTGCCCCGCAGGATCCTGGAGCAAGCACAGGTCGGCGCTTCCCGGATCCGTCGGCGGGTAGTACACGCCGCAATTGGGATTGATCTCGAGCATGAAGGGGCGGCCCTCGCGATCGACCCGCAGATCGCATCGTCCGAAACTCGCGCCGCGCAGCTCGAGAAAGAACCGAGCGCTCACATCACGTAAGCGAGAAGCGAGCGCGTCGTCTTCGACGGGAAAGCACGTCAGCGCGTCGTAGTCGACCCACTTCATGTCGGCGTGCTTGAAGCGTTCGCCGTCGGGGAAGCGGTACTGCATCGGCAGGTAGGTCGTCGGCGCCTGCGGATCGTCGGGATTCTCGGCCACGAGCACCGTGCACTCGGTCCCTTCGATGTACTCCTCGACGAGTGCTTTGCCGAATTGGCGCATGATCTTGCGACACTGCCGCCGCAGCCCGGCCAAAGAGCACACGCGCGACGCGCGGCTCAAGGCGACGCTCGCGTAGCTGCTGTGGTGCTTGACGAACATCGGAAAGCGCAGGGTCTCGGCGGCTCGATCGATGTCGGCCTCCTCCCCGACGAGCGCCCAAGCCGGCGTGGCGATCTCTTGCGCGACGCACGCGCGCTTCATGTCTTCGCGCGTGGGTTCGTAGTACTCGCTCGTCGCTCCCGTGAACGGAACGCGCAGGGCTTCGAGTGTCTCGACGACTTCGATCCCGGGAGTGTCTTCGTCCGCGGCTCCGTCGCACAGATTGAAGAACACGTCGAAACGGTCTTCGGCGACGAGCGCGTGCACGGTCTCGGCCGCCGTCGGCTTCTCGAGCGTCGCGACTTGCCACTGGGCATCGGGGAGGAAGGGGCGGGGATCGCAGGGCCAATCGTCTGCGGGGAACGGGTCGACGTCGAGCTGTTGGTTCGTCAGAAGACAGATGCGCATGATGCTCCGCGAACGAAAGCCGATGCGAAAGCGGCATCATACTGTTTGCATACGGTTAGCGCATCCGTATGCAGGCTCGCGAGCTTCGCTCGACGAGCGTTTCGCGGTCGAGATTCCATCATGGCGCGGCGAGCCGAAGCGGGTCGTCTGTGGTTTCGGGGCGCGTGGTGTGGTAGTTTCGCGGGCCTGGGAAGATTCTCGGTCCGTGTCGGTACTACCGGTCGGACGGGGGTCAGCAAATCGAATCGGAGATGTCTCGTCATGCCACTCCCCACGTCCGAAGCGAGCCCGCGATACGTGCTCCTTGCCTTGTTCGCGATGGTTCTCGCCATCGTCGCTGTCACGCCCGCGCCCGTTGCGGAGTCTTCGTCACCGAGCGCGATCGCTGCCGTGATCGCGATGCCGGAACCGTCACCATCGCCGTCGGCCTCACACGATGCGTGTTCGATCTGTGTGGGCAAGGACTGGCTCGAGTGCAAGCGCTGCGAAGGACGCGGGGAGCATACGCGAACCTGCGAAGACTGCACCGGGAAGCGGAAGCTCCCGTGTCCGTTCTGTCGCGAGAGTGGCAAGTTCTCGTGCTACAACTGCGGCGGCGAGGGGCGGATCCGGTGGACTTCCGGGTCGACCGATCCCTGCCGCTTGTGCTCGCGCGGGAAGATCGATTGCCCGTGGTGCACAGGCAAGAAAGAGATCGACTGCGCGACTTGCGAGAACCGCGGCCGAATCGATCATACGTGCGAAGCGTGCGCGGGGGTCGGCGCGTTCCCGTGCCCGCGCTCGGACCGACCTCGTCGCAACGACTGTCGAGCGTGTGAGGCGACGGGCTACCAAGACTGCGCCGAATGCTTG
>JAUIME010000558.1 GCA_030433195.1 bacterium | reverse complement strand
GATGCGTTCGGCACCGACTCCTGCCGATCCGTTGACGCGCAACACGTCGGCGGGCGCGCCGACGCCGCCGTTGACGTTGCCCGTGCGGCACGCGATGGCGTCGACCGTCGACAGGCAACCGCCGTTCGATCGGAACTTCGTCGAGCTGTCGCGCTGGTCGGTCCACACCGTCATGACGCAGCCGGCTTCGGCATCGTACGCGGTGAGGTAGTCGTTCGAGATCGTGGCCGAGTCCGTGCGAAGATCGACGGGATTGCGCCACGTCGTGCCGCCGTCGAAACTCCACGAGGCGACGAACTGGCGTCCGGTTCCCGCTTGCTGGCCGAGCTTGTGATCGAACCACGTGACGTAGAGCCCGTCGCCCGCGGCCATGCATCGCGTGTGCTCCATCGGTCGGCCGAGCGTCGATGCGATCGGGTTCAGGCGTTCGGGCGCCGACCACGTCGCGCCGGCATCGTCCGAAGTCGTGACCCACAGATCAAAGATGTTCGGGCCGGGATTCGGGTTGAACGTGTACGACGCGACGAGTTGCTGACCGTTGGCCGCGAAGCCGAACGAGCCCATGTACCCCGAGTCTTCGGGGAAGTTCGTGTCGAGACGGAACGCGGGGCTGAACGTGAGGCCACCGTCGGTCGAGCGGCGGTAGTACGCGTCGGAGTGATCCAAGCCGGCCGGAACGTCGTGCAGCTCGTGCCACGCGATCGACAGGACGCCATCGTGCACGGCCGCTTCCATGCCGAGAACACCGTCGTTCGGGTACGCATCGATGCGCTCGGGTGCGCTCCACGTGAGGCCGCCGTCGTCCGATCGGCGATACTCGATCTGGCGGTAGCCGATGCCGGGGTCGTCGGCATCGCGGAACGAGTGGAACGTCGTGCCGTCGGCGACGAAGCCGTCTCGGTCGATCAGCACCGACGGTCGCGGCGTCGGCAGCCACGTGCTCCCACCGTCGAGCGAGACCTGCTGGTAGTACGCGAAGTTCGCATCGGGGTCGCCCTCGCCCCAGAAGATGTCGATGCGTTGTCCTTGCACGCTGACCGTGGCGGGTGACGCCCAGTACCAGTAGCTCGGCGTGCTGATCTCGCTTTCGGTGAAGGTCTCGCCCTCGTCCTGCGACAAGAAGAGCAGAAGATCGTCGGGGCCGCTGCCGCCGTGCCCACCGACCGTGTTGTTCACGATCACGGCGATGATGTCGCCGTCGGCATCGAACGAGATCGAGTTCAGATCCCCGAAACCGGTCTCGTTGATCCACGACTTGCCGGCGTCCTTCGACATGAGCAGTCGCGGTTCGGCGAAACCCGGCTCGTTCGAATAGTACGAGAGCCAAGCCTTCGAGCCCTTGACGCGAAGCTCGGTGTCGAAGTGGTTGGGCGGTCCGACGCCGAGGTCGGTGTCACCGCCGAACTGAGCGCGGGCGTCGGGCGCGACGAAGATCGCGAGCAAGATCGCGACAGCGAATGCGATGGGGCTGAATGCGCGGGGAGAAGATGCGAGGCCCGGAGTTTCGATTCCCATGATGTTGCTGGCTCCGTGATCGAGCGGGTCGCGTCTCGCCTACCGGGACGCGAAGGTTCGTGTCGGGAATCGAACGGTCACGACCTATGGTCCATTTTCGCGGGGAAGTTGCAACCCCGTCGATGGCGGAAACGTGCCAGCGGCCCCGTTCGGGGCGGTTCGCCTTGACAGGGAGCGCGAGCCGGGGCTACCGTTCGGACATGACTACCAACGAGATGGATCGAAACGACGAAGGCCGAGCCGGGCGCAGCCGGTTCGTGAGGGGGCGGATCCTGCAGCGACGATGGGCGTTCCTGTCGTTGCTGACGTGCGTGCTCGGCGCGGTCGGTTGCTCGTCGACGCCCGATCTCGTGGCGTGGCGCGCCGGGATCGCCGAGGACGCGCCGGTGTGGCGGTCGTCGCTCGACGCGGGCCTCGCGGAGGTCGAACAGCGGCGCGCGGCGCTCGAGCTGGCGGAGTCGCGCGATCTCGCGTTGGCGCTCGCGGCGGAGCATCCCGACGATCGCCGCGCGGCGTTCGTGGCCTCGCGCGCGGAGTCCGATGCCGTGGTCTTGTTTGCCGACGCTCCGAAGTCGAAGCGCAACGCCGCGGCGTGGTCGGCACTCGATCACGCGCGCCGTTGTGTCGACGATGCTGCCGATGCGCCCGCCGATCACCTCGCACAGTACGCGTACGCAATGGGTTCGGCGACGCACCTGCGCGGCATGTTCGCGCGTGCCGGGCACGCGAGCGCGACGCGCAAAGCCGTCGATCGCGCGCTCGCGCAAGATCCTGATCAAGTCGTCGCGCTCGGAACCGACGCCACACTGCACCTTCGTCTCGCGACGCTTCCGTGGATCGCGAAGCTCATGGCCTTCGGCGCGCCGAAGGGCCGACTCGACGACGCCGTCACCCGCGCTTCGCGATGCGTCGAGCTTCGTCCCGCGCTCGAGTACCGACTGCTGCTCGCGAAGGCGCTCGTCGCACGCGGCGACGACGGTGACCGTGACCGCGCGCGCAAGGAGCTCGAGACGGCGCTCGCGGCCGAGCCCCGCTTCCCGCGAGACCGCGAGCTGCGCGACGAGGCGCAGGCGCTGCTCGACAAAGTCGGCACCCCGCGCTCGTAGGCGATCTTCGCTCGACGGCGAGACGCGGCGACAGAAAGTCCGCAATCCTCGGGGCCGGCGAACGAACACCTCTCGAACGATCGAGAATCGAGGAGAGGATCATGCACGAAGGAACGCAGTCGACGGGGCGTGCGAAGGTCGAGACCGTTCTGCTCGGCGCGATCGTGGTCTTGATCGCGCTCGTTGCGGCCGTGGTGTTGCTCGTCACGCGCCCCGGCACGGAGCGGCGCGAGCGTGGCCCGCAAGTGAACATACCCGCCGATTCCGTCGCGGCAGATCCTGCACCGAGCGTCCCGATCGAACGCGCAGCGCGGTCCGAATCGCGGCCACCCAAACCGCCCGCAACGAGCGATGCCCCGACCGAAATCCCGCCCGAATCCGCACGAGGCGGTACCCTGCTACGAGTCCACGTAACCGATTCGTCCGGCGCGCTCGTCGATGGCGGACACGTCGTCTGCCGTTCGTGGGGACCGCCCGGGCTGACGACGCCGTTCGACGCCGACGTGATGACGAACGAGCTGGCGCGCCTCGAAGGAAGGGTTGTCGAGTTCCGATTGCCGTGGACCAAGTTCGGCGTGTGGGTCGATGCTCTACCCGACGGCTACGTACCCGCGCGCCGCGAGATCCCCGATCTACGTCACCGCGAGCAGCCGCGTCGTATGCGTGGAGAGGAGATCGTCATCGACGTGCAAATTGACGCGATGACGAGTGCACCTTCCGATCAGCTCCACGGCGCCGTCCTCGTCGACGGAGTGCAGCGAACACCCGAGCGGCTGTCGATCGTGCTCCTTCCGCGTTTGAACGATCGTGTCCAAGGCGATCGTGTCGCGGTCGTGCATCCCGAAGACGGAACGTTCGTTGTCGACAGTCTCGGCGAGCCATGGAAGCGGTTCTTGCTCAAGAGCGACGAGACCGTAGCCATGGCTCATGAGATCGACGCCGGTCATGATCCATCGCGTCCGATCTTCGTGCCGCTCGATACCGGAGCGACTCTACACTTGACCGTGACCGATGGTGCGGGTGAGCCGTATGTCGGCCTGCCGGTGTGGTACGGATTGCGAGTTCTCGTGAGACGCGGCGTTGCCGACGATGGGGACCCCTATTCAGTTCGACAGACCATAAGGAAGGAATCCGTCACCGACGCCAACGGCGAGGCTCGACTGCTCGGATTACTCCCGGGCAACGACGCAGTGATCTATGCCGAAGACGCGGAGGGGCTCCGACGTCGTTTGCTCGATCTCGCTGCGGACGAAGTGCACGGCAACGTCTACCGAACCGTGGTTCTCGACGATCTCGTGCGCACACGGATCTTCGGCCCGATGCCGAAGCCGGGCGAGTTTCCGGGAACCATTGCGGACGAGCCGCTCGCCATTCGAGTGCAGATGTTCGTCG
>JAUIME010000557.1 GCA_030433195.1 bacterium | reverse complement strand
TACTGCGCGTCGAGCCGAGAACGTAGACGAGCCAACGCTCGCTCGTACCACGTACGGACCGTGTCGACCGGCACTTCGAGGCGGGCCGCGATCGCCCGAGGAGGCAGGCCTTCGTAGAAGCGCATCAAGACGACGTCGCGGTACTTCGGATCGAGCGCCAGGACATGCCCGATGAGCTCGCGATGGCGCTCGGCCTGCGCCGCGAGATCCCACGCGGGCACTTCGAACGACCGCGCCGCCGAGCGCTCGTTGCTCGCCCGATCTTCACGAGCTCGAGCTTGAGGGGCCCGAACTTCACGAGCCCGAACTTCACGAGCCCGAACTTCACGACCACGTCGGCGTGTCTCGCTGCGAGCCTCTTCGCGCGCGAGGTTGCGCAGGACGCCGCGCAGCCACGCGCCCAGATCACGAACAGCCCGGGGTGGCGACTCGAGCGCGGTCAGCAGCGCGCCCTGCACGAGATCGTCGGCCCGAGCCTCGTCGCGGACGAGACGCCTCGCGAGTCGACGAGCACCCTCGACCTCGTGCAGCAGGGACTCGACGGTTGGAATCATGGTCATCGTGTTCCTCCTCGATCAGGTTTCGGAAAGGGTTGTCTACCCGTTGCCGCCCCGACCGAGAATCGACTCACCAAAACCGCGCGGAACCGGGAACGGTCCGGCGGCACTTCGCTAGGCCCGCCGGACAAGCCCCTCCGAAGAGCCCCCGAAACGTCGAGAAAACTCGACATGTGTTCATTTTGTTGAACATCGATACGACACCCAGAAATCAATATCTGCAATACAGTTACGACATGACACCCGCGAACCGCCCCGAAACGCGTTCAGAAATCTGAACATCGGCCTCGTCGAACCCCGCGATGCGCCGCCCTTGCGCGACCGATCCTGGCCATCGTAACTCCCTTTTTGAAAGCAACTTCTGTCGCTTGAGAGATTTCTTCTCGCGACGATGCGACTCGGGCACTGCTATTGCCAAGGGAGACAACCACTTGCGATCAACGCCGCGTGCCTACGGCGAGGTCGCTCACGTGCCTGCAGTCGAAATCTACCCACCGAGGCTCCCAGCCTCGCCCCTACCACCCGGAGAGACGAACCGATTCCTACGCGCGAGTCCGCGCCGGTTCAAGATCTCCGCATCGCAACACACCATGCCGCATCACCACGCACCGCGATCCAACAACACGTTCCAGCCTAGGGGACCACGTTATCGCACGACGTACGAAGGAAGGGAGCCCTCCAATCTCGTCCGGGGTTCCTGTACACCGCCAAGGACCGATCGCCACGAACCCTGAAACGTGCCGCGATCTCGTTCTCCGGAGAAGGAGGAACCGGACCTCGCCCACCTGAAGTGCCTCGGGATCCCGATCCCGACCCGCCACCACCTGCCGCCTCACCGGCAGCCATCCAGCTCGAAGAACCCTAGAACGGAATCACGAATCCAAAATTGGAGGTTGCGTCCCATGAATACTCGAATCACCGCGCTTCTCGTCACCATCGCCACGCTGATGCTCGTTGCGGGTACCGCGTTCGCCCAGTCGGGGATCGCCGTCAAGAAGACCAACACGCAGGGCATCACCGACACGTCGAAGGCTCGCGCCTTCACGACGCCCGTGAAGTTCGAAGCGCCGGCGCCCTCGAACCACTACATCGAGTACCTCGCCGCCAACCCGGAGAACGACGAGATCATCGCATTGACGATCGACGTCAACGGGCGCGTCACTTACTCGCACACGCGCGGCGGCAACCCGCTCATCACGCGTGACGCGATCGACATCCAGGTCATCGACCGATTCGACCCGGAAACGGTTCGCCTGGCGTTCGGCGTCATGGCCGCGTCCGGCTTCATGAAGTTCCCGCGCGAGTTCCCGAACGGCGGTACGTACAAGGCCGATTTCAACGTCTGGGTGACGGTTCAGACCCCGACCGACAGCAACACGGTCTACGCCGACGCCGAATCGCTCGTCTCGAAGGAGTTCCAGGTCGTTCGTAGCGTCATGGATTCCCTCACGCAGACGCTCGAGGATCAGACGCTTCTCGACCTCTCGATCTACCACGCGGACGGCACGCTCGCCGGTGGCATCGTCGTGCAGAACGACGGTGACGCGGTGCTGCGCCGCCACAAGCAGGAAGACGACGAGTTCGGCGTCAGCGTCTTCGAGCGCCATCTCTCGAACGTGAAGATGCATCAGATCCGAACGGCCCTCGACACGGCCGAGTTCTTCCAGCTCCCGGCGTGCAGCGGTACGTTCCAGGCCGCGGGCTACTCGGATCCGTACGAATTCACGCTCGAATGCAGCATGAACGGCGTGAGCAACTCGATCCGCTTCGGAAGTGGTAGCGAAGCCGCGCAGCGACTCGCGTTCATCGTCGACTGGGGTCTCGACCTCGTCGACTGATCGACTCGTCTGTCGCGGCGATCGAAACACGGTCAACGAAAGCACCATCCGACACGATTCGCACGAGGCCTCGCCACTCCTGTGGCGGGGCCTCGTTTCGTAGGCCGCGACACGCGCCGGCTCGACGCGACCGCACGATCCATCACGCGAGCTCACGGGACGCGGAGGAAAGGGCAAGAGTCGGCGATAAGCCGAGTCCTGTGCGACGCTCGTTCCGAGCGACCGACGGTCATGAATCTGGGACCGCCGTTACCGGCGGCCTCGAACGGCCTACCCGGGAGTCGCCGGCCGAAGCCGGCTGGGCGAGGCGGGCCACCTCATCCTCCCCTATTCGGCCTTTCTCCAAGTGGGGTTTGCCGAGCCGGGAGAGTCACCCCTCCCGCTGGTGAGCGCTTACCTCACCGTTTCACCCTTACCGCCTCCGAGGAGACGGCGGTCTGCTTTCTGCGGCACTTTCCCTACCCTCGCGGGCGGTGGGCGTTACCCACCACTTTGCCCTACGGAGCTCGGACTTTCCTCGTGCGGTCGAAACCGCGCGCGACCGTCCCGCCGACTCTTGCCGAGGACATCCTACGTTCCGCGGCGCCGAACGCGACCCTTCCGCTCCGCCCGATCGTCGGTCCGGTCGAACTCGCTCAGTTCGAGACCTGCTGCCGGTCTTCGGGGTAGAGAATGTGCGAACAATGCCGACACACGACGAGCTCCGAGCCGTTGAGGATCCGCGTGAGATCGTGCATCGTGATCTCGAGCTGGCACCCTTGGCAGATCCGACCTCGAACCGCGGCCATCGCCGATCCGGATCCCTTTGCGAGGATCCGATTGTAGGCGTCGAGGGCCTCGCTCGGAATGTCGGCGAGCGCTGCCTCTCGGGTCCCGCGAACTTCGTCGAGATCTTCGCGATACTCCGCCGCCTCGGCATCGAGCTCGGCCTTCTCCTTGCCGAACTCTTCCTCGGCCTTCTTCACGTCGGCCTCGCGCGCCGAGCGCTCCGCGCGGATCCCCTCGAGTCCGTCCATGATCTCGAGGATCTGTTCTTCGAGTCGCGAGTTGTCGGCCTTCGCCTCGGCAATCTTGCCGGTGAAGGCCTGATAGTCGGCGTTGGTCTTGACCGTATTGAGCTGAACCTGCATCTTCTCGATCTCGGCCTCTCGGCTCTTGAGATCGAGCTCGAGCGAGTCGACCTGCTTCTGCCGGTCGACAAGCTCCTTGTTCTTGGCGTCGTACTTCGCGCGGACGGCATCGACCACCGCCTGACGCTCGGCGATCTTCCGCGGGAAGTACTGGTTCAGCTTCTTCTCGAGTCGGTAGATCTTCGCATCGACATCGTGGAGCTTCTTGAGTCGCGTCAGCGTGTTGGACGTTTCAGACATCGTTGTTCAGCCCGTCCTCGTTCGTTCGAACTCGCTCGTGTCGAGCCGAGCTCTCGCCCATCGGCCCGAACGAGGTCGGACCGATTCTCGATCGATCCGCCCGGTCACCGTGCGACCGGGGGTCCCTCCAAAAACCCTTCCAGCTTGCGACTCCGTACCGGATGCTGGAGCTTCCGGACGGCTTTCGCCTCGATCTGCCGGACACGCTCGCGCGTGACCTTGAAGATCTTCCCGACCTCTTCGAGCGTGTA
>JAUIME010000556.1 GCA_030433195.1 bacterium | reverse complement strand
GTCGAAATCGATCTTGTTGTTACGATCTTCCGGATCCGCCGCCGAGACGACGAGGAAGCCCGAATTGCCTTCCGGGTTGTGGTTGTCGACGATGACGCAGAGCGTGTCGCCAGGCGTCAAGAGTTCGAAACGGTCGAATTCCTGCCACGTCGTGCCGTCGATGTACTGATAGTGCACATAGACGTCACCGGCGCGGAAGTCGGAATCTTCGCAGTACTCTTCTTCGTCGTTCGTGTTCGTCACGCACACGACCGTACCGGCACCCGCGCTCGAATCGTAGAGCGGGTACACGAGCACACTCGCGGGCTCCAGGTGCTTCGGCTGAGCCGAGGCAACCGCCGACATCATGGCGACGGCGGCCACACCGGCGATCATGGTGATAAGGCGTTTCATCAAGATCCTCCTATTGGGAAAAAACCGCGGTTTTTACAACCGTTGCAAGGGGTTCGTTGCTTTGCCATTCGGTCGTCCGTGGCCGGAACACCGCATACGCTCCGCAGAGCGCTGGCTCGGAGGGAAGCAACCGTCATTCCACACTGCCGCGAACTTCCCCCCCTTTTCCCAAGCATGTAGGATTGCATGTGTTACCGACGCGCCGACCTGCGGCACCCGCCCTCGCCGGGTCCCCGGCGTGTCGATCGAATTCAACATCGACCGCATTCTCCGTTGAGACAGCACAACGGTGGAGCCGTCGCAGGGAACCTGACTCGATGTCTGTAAGACACCCCGTCCTCGTCCCCGGTCCGACGCGCGCCTCGCGCCGCGCCTCGCTCCTCGCCGCGTCCCTCGCAGCCCTCATCGCCTCGGCCATGTCCGCGGGTTGCTCCGGGGACGGCCCGACGTCGGCAACAATCGACGGTTCGCTTCGCGACTGGAACCTTCTGCTCGTCACCCTCGACACGACGCGCCGCGACCACCTCGGCTGCTACGGCAAGAGCGACGCGCGCACGCCGACCCTCGATTCACTGGCCGAAGGCGGCGTTGTGTTCGACCGAGCCGTCGCGCAAGCTCCGATCACGCTGCCCTCGCACGCATCGATCCTCACCGGACTCAATCCCCCGTCGCACGGCGTTCGCGGCAACGGCGTCTACGCGCTCCCGGACCGTCACGCGACGCTGGCCGAGATGCTCTCGGACGCCGGCTATGCGACCGCCGGAGTCGTCGCCGCGTTCGTCCTCGATCGTCGCTTCGGGCTCGACCAGGGTTTCGACCACTACGACGACGACCCCGCGACCATGCAGGACCAGGGCACGAACGATCCGTCGCGCGCGGGCTCCGTCGTCACCGCGACCGCGCTGCGCCTCGTCGATTCGATGCCCGATCCCGATCGCCCGTACTTCCTCTGGGCGCACTATTTCGATCCGCATCACCCCTACGAGCCGCCTGCGCGCTTCGCCGAACCCCACCCCGAAACGCGCGCGGGGCGCTATCAGGGTGAGATCGATGCCATGGACGCCGCGATCGGTCGATTGCTCGACGGGCTCCGCGAGCGCGGCAAGCTCGAGCGGACGCTCGTCGTCGTCGTCGCCGACCACGGTGAGGGCATCACCGGCCCCCACGCCGAATCGACGCACGGTTTGTTGCTCTACGAAGACACGCTCGGGATCCCGTTGATCGTCCATGCCGACGGTGCCATCGCGCCCGGACGCCGCGATGCCGAGCTCACGCGCCAGATCGATCTCGTCCCGACGATCCTCGAACTCCTCGAGATCGAACGTCCCGCGGGTGTCCCATTCGACGGAGCGAGCTTCGCCGACCGACTGCGCGAACCTCTCGATCCGAGCGCCCCCGAGGGCACCTCGCCGCCGGCCGCACAAGAGCCGACTTACGCCTACTCGGAGTCGTTTCTCGGCTGGGATTCGTACGGCTGGTCGCCGATCTTCCAGGTGAGCACGACCCGGTGGAAGTACATCGAGGCCTCGCGCAAAGAGCTCTACGACCTCGCGTCGGACCCCGAAGAAGCGCACGATGTCGCCGCGACCGAGAACGCGCGCGTCGAAGCGATGTCGGCGGCGCTGTCGAGGTTGCGCGGCGGCGACGGTTTCGATGCCGGCGCGTTCGCGAAGTCGGTGATCACGAATCGCGACGACGCCGCTCGACTCCGCGCACTCGGATACGTCGAGAGCGCCGACCCCGCGCCCGCCATCACCGATCCGTCCACGCTTCGCCACCCGGCGGACAGCCTCGACCTGTTCGACGCGATCGACGAGACGCGGTTCCTCCAAACCGAGGGGCAGCACGACCGAGCCCTCGAGAAGATCGACACCGTACTCGCGCAGGATCCGCGCAACTACCTCGCGCTCGCTCTACGGGCCGAGTCGCTGCAAGCACGTCGGGACTACGCGAACGCGGCGGAGACGCTGCGCCGTCTCGTCGAACTTCGCCCCGAAGAGCCGAGCACGCTCGGACGCCTCGGGACCGTGGAGCTGCGTCTCGCCGCCGCGTTCGAGCAGAGCCGGTCGCCGGTCATCGCGAAGCGCCACGAAGAAGCCGCGATGCGCGCCTTCGAGCGGGCCGTCGAGCTCGGCAGCCTCGACGTCGCTCCGTATCTCGGCCTGGGTCGACACGAGGTCGCGCGCGGCAAGTTCCCGCGGGCCATCGAACTGCTCGAGATGGCGAGAGATCTCGACGATCGGCTCGCGTCGGTGCACTACCTTCTCGGTTTCGCGCGTGGCGAAGACGGCGATCCGGCCGGCGCCCTCGAGGCACTCGAGCGGGCCTTCGCACTCGCCGCGAACTCCCCGGCCCTTCGTATCGAGATTCAGCGCACGCGCGCCACGAACCGGCTGCGCCTCGAGGAACCCGATCGAGCGATCGAACATCTGCAGTGGATCCTCGATCGGAATCCCTCGCCGCAAGTCGCGGGCGAGGTCCGCACGGCGATCGATCGGATCCGGAGAGTCCACCGATGATCGTTCGCGCGCCTCGAGCACGTCGCCACCGGCGTCGGGATCGTTCGATTCCGCGCGGAGTGCGGCGGTTCGGACGCGCCGTGGCACTCGCCGCCCTGGCGTGCGCCGCCGTCGCCGCGGGCACGGGATGCGCGAGGCCGTCCGATTCGCGTGACGAGCTCGCGGATGCCGTGGCGTCGTCGCACGATACCGGAGTGCGTGTCGCGATCGTCGCGATCGACGGCGCATCGCCCACCGTGCTGCGCGATCGGATCGACGCGGGAGACCTCCCGCATTTCGCCGCGCTCGTCGACGCGGGAGCCTCCGGCGTGCTGCGTTCGCGCCGTCCGATGAAGTCCCCCGCGATCTGGACGACGATCGCCACCGGGGTGCCGCGCGAAGAACACGGCATCGTCGACTTCGAACGCCCCGCGATCGACGGGCGACGCGACCGACGACTCGTCACGTCGAACGACCGCCGTCGGCTCGCGCTGTGGAACATCACGTCGGCTTTCGGTCGCACGAACGGATGGGCGGGCTACTGGGTGACGTGGCCCGCGGAGCCCGTCGCGGGGTGGATGCTCTCGGACCGCATGGCGCGGACGCGCTACACGGAGTGGATCGACGGCACGCGGGTCGAAGGCGCGACGCATCCGCCCGAGCTCTACGCCGAACTCGCGCCTCGCCTCGTCGACCCGTCCGATCCGCCGATGGAAGAGATCGAACGACTCGTGCGTCTGACCCCGCAAGAGCGCGAAGAGATGCGTCGCATCGACCAGCCGCTGTTCGGTCACGCGCTCAGCGTCCTGCGTTTCGCGTACTGCACGCAGCGATCCTACGAACGCATGACGCTCGATCAGCTCGATCGCGGCGGCGTCCCCGATCTGCTCGGCGTCTTCCTCGTCGCGTGCGATCCGATCAGCCACACGTTCTGGCACTGGTATCGCCCCGACGCCTTCCCGGCGGGCGTCGATCCGGACGACGCCGCACGGCTCGGCGTGATCGTCCCGGCGATCTACCGGCATGACGACGCGTTCCTCGGCGACCTGCTCGACCGCCTCGGCCCCGACACGGTCGTCTTCGTGATCTCCGACCACGGATTCGAGGCGACGCGCCTCCTTCCCCAG
>JAUIME010000555.1 GCA_030433195.1 bacterium | reverse complement strand
GCCGCTCGCCGTTTGGAACACCGTCGGCAAGGAGAGCAAGGTCGGCGACGACATGTACTTCGACGGGTCGCCGCTTCCCGAGCCCCCGAACGCGAGCGCGGTGTTCTTCAAGCGCACGCAAGGCGATCCCGTGAACCTTCCTGTCGGCACCGTCGTGACGTTCCAAGGCGTCATCATCGATCCCGCCACGGCGAGCAACGGCGGCGCGAGCCTCACCAACGCCGTCGTCCTCTCGATCGAGTAGCGTGACCATGAGCCCCCGACCGAGCCGCGCCCCGCGCGCCGACCGATCCCCCTCACCCACGACCGCCCCGCGCGATCGCCAGGAGATTCCCATGACGTTCCCGTCTCACGCCCCGACCGCGAGCGACGCTCGCGCCGCCGACGTCACCGGCCGTCCGAACCGCATGCGATCGAGCGGACGCTTCCCGATCCGCCTCGCACTCGCCGTGGCGATCGCGGGCGCCGCGATCGGAACGTGGCTCGGGCATTCGACACCCCGCGATCTCGAGGTGCATGCGTCGTGGGCCGCGGCCCCGGCGTGGAAGACGGTCGTCGACCCGCACGCCCTGCGTACCGCGCTCGACGAAGGGAACGGACGCGCCGCGGTGATCGTCGTGCTCGAGACGACGGATGCGGTCGACGACTTCCGATCGTGGTCGGATCCGGAAGCGGTACGCGCGCACCGCGAACGCGTCGACGCCATCGTGGCGCCGATGCTCGAACGCCTCGCGACGACCGACACCGTCGTGCGGCATCGCTTCACGAACTTCGCAGGGGTCTCGATCGAAGCGTCGCGCGAGACGCTCGCACGACTCGCGAAGCATCCCGCGGTGGCGACGATCGAACCCGTGCGCCGGCTCGAGGCGCACACGCTCCAGGGGCTCTCGCTGATCGGCGCCGACGACGCGCACACCGCCGCGCACCGCGGCGCGGGCGTTTCGATCGCCATCGCCGACACGGGAATCGACACGTCGCACGCGCAGCTCGGCGGCGCGACGACGTCCACGGGATCCGTTTCGTCCGATCCGATCGACGACGCGACGCGCGCGAGCCGCAGCGTCGTGATCGGCGGCGCCGACTTCGTCGATTCGACGCGACGTCCGATCGACCTCGACGGACACGGTACGCGCGTGGCCGGGATCACGGCCGGCCGGCCGAGTGCCGACGGTACGTTTGCCGGCGGCGCCGCCCCCGAAGCCGCACTCTACGCGCTCAAGATCGCCGACTCGATCGACGAAGGCGCGGCGTCCGACGCGCTCCTCGCGGCGTGGGACTGGACCCTGACCCATCGCGACGACGATCCCGCACAGCCGATCGTCGCCGTCAACACGAGCTTCGGTCTCGCCGACACGAACGCGACCGGCGACGCCCTGTCGCCCGCCGCGACGCGCGCGGCCGCGATGCTCGTCGACGCCGGCATCGTCCCCGTCGCGTCGGCCGGGAACGCCGGACACACCGACTCCGTCGCGTGGCCCGCGTCGATCTCGCACGTGCTCGCCGTCGGCGCCGTCTACGACGAGCCGCTGACGGCCTTACGGTATTGCCTCGATCCGAACGGCGGCCGCGATCTGAGCGGTCATGCGCCGCACGCCGACGATTGTGAACACGCGTGCGAAGACACGGCTCCCACGCCCGACCGCGTCCCCTGCTATTCGAACGCCTCGGCGGCCCTGTCGCTGCTCGCGCCGTCGCACGATGCGTATACCCTCGACGCGAACGGCGGCTTCACGTGCTGCTTCGGCGGAACGTCGGTCTCGTCGGCCTACGTCGCGGGATCGATCGCGCTCGTACAATCCGCATGGCGCGAACGCACGGGAACCCTGCTTTCCGCCAACGACCTGCGAGCCCGACTGGAACGTACGGGAACGCCGATCACCGACGCGAAGTCGGGCGTCACCACCCCGCGCCTCGACGTGGCGCGCGCCATCGAGACGATCGCTCCCGACAACGACGACTGTGCCCACGCGAGCGCCGTCGTCGACGGCCGCTTCGCGTTCTCGACGTTCGGCGCGACGACGGCTGAATCCGACGAACCGAGCGCGCTCGCGACCGCGGCCTTCGACGCGATCGGCGCCGACGTCTGGTTCTGCTACAACGCGCCGCGCACGGGCTTCGCCGAGCTCAGCCTCTGCGGCAGTTCGTTCGACACGCGCGTCGCGGTCTACGCGGGATGTGAATGCCCCGACGGCGAGCCCATCGCATTCAACGACGACTTCTGCGGCCCGCAGTCCGAGATCGTCTTCCCGATCGTCGAAGGCGAGTTCTACCTCGTTCGCGTCGGCGGCTTCGAGAACGCGCAAGGCGACGGACTCTTCGAGCTGCGATCGGGCGACGGCGCCGACCTCGTCCTCGACAAGACCATCGACAAGGAGCACGCACGGCCGGGCGACGCCGTCACGTACCGCGTGTTGCTGCGAAACGACGGCCCCTCGCGCGCGACCGGCATCACGATCGCCGAGCGCATGCCCGCCGACCTCGAGATCGTCGACGCCACCGTCACGGTTGGACGCTTCGACGCAAAGAACGGCGCTTGGGACCTCGACGCCCTCGACGTGAATGCGAACGCGATGCTCGAGATCCGCGCCCGCGTCGTCGACGAGCCGCAGGCGCTCGTCGCGGTGAACCTAGCGCGCGTCGCAGCGCTCGACCAGATCGACCCCGATCCCGCGAACGACGAAGACGGCGAGCCGCTCGACCTCGCCGGCGTCACGGCCGACCTCGCCGTCACGAAGGTCGTCGACGACGCCACGCCCGACGAAACCGACACGGTCGTCTTCACCGTCACGCTCACGAACAACGGACCCGACACCGCGACGGGCGTGCAGGTGACCGACCTGCTGCCGAGCGGTGTCACCTACGTCTCCGACACCCCGAGCCAGGGAACGTACGCATCGGGCACCGGCATCTGGGACGTCGGTTCGCTCACGAACGCCGCGAGCGCGACTCTCGCGATCACGGCGACCGTCGACGCCGGCACCGCCGGCACGACGATCACCAACACGGCAACCGTGACCGCGCTCGACCAGACCGACCCGACGCCCGCCAACGATTCCGACTCCGCGGCACTCACGGTGCGAAGCGCAGACCTCGCGATCCTGAAGACCGTCGACGACGCGACGCCGAGCGAAGGCGACACGATCACCTACACCGTGACGGTCACGAACGACGGCCCCGACGACGCGACCGGCACCGCGGTCCTCGACACGCTGCCGAGCGGCGTCACCTACGTTTCCGATACGCCGTCACAAGGTTCGTACGACGACGGCACGGGCGTTTGGATCGTCGGCGGACTCACAAACGGTGCGAGCGCGACGCTCATGATCACGGCCACGGTCGATGCCGGTACCGAAGG
The DNA here is from genome assembly GCA_030433195.1 of bacterium. GTDB lineage: Bacteria > Planctomycetota > JACOTG01 > JACOTG01 > JAUIME01 > JAUIME01. Next base: position 681 of record JAUIME010000555.1, on the reverse strand, counting down.
CGACACGATCACCAACACCGCCACGCGCACGGCGGGAACACCGGGCGACTCGAACGCCGCGAACGACAGCGCGAGCGCCGACATCGTCGTCGCGGCCGCCGACATCGCGGTCACGAAGGTCGTCGACATCCCGACGCCCGACGAAGGACAAGCCGTCGAGTTCACGATCACGGTCACCAACGACGGACCCGAGAACGCGACCGGCATCATGGTGAACGACGTCTTGCCGAGCGGACTCACGTTCGTTTCGGCCACGGTGTCGCAGGGAACCTACACGCAGGGCACGGGCGTCTGGGACGTCGGCGCGCTCACGAACGGCTCGAGCGCGACGTTGACGCTCGACGCGACCGTCGACATGGGCACGGCCGGCCAGACGATCGTCAACACGGCGACCCGGACGGCGAGCGAACCCGGCGACCCGAACGCCGCCAACGACAGCGACGCCGCATCGGTGATGATCGTCAGCGCCGACCTCGGCCTCACGAAGATCGTCGACGTCGCCAACCCGAACGTCGGCGACACGGTCACGTTCACGGTGACGCTCGTGAACAACGGCCCCGACGACGCGACGGGCGTGCAGGTCACCGACCTGCTGCCGACCGAGCTCACGCTCGTGTCGGGTACGCCGACGGTCGGAACGTACACGCCGGGCACCGGCGTCTGGAACGTCGGCGCGATCGC
>JAUIME010000554.1 GCA_030433195.1 bacterium | reverse complement strand
ACTTCCGGCGTGGCGTCGTCGAGGTTCGTTTCGACTTGGACGACCCCGTCCTGGCGCTTTCGGCCTCCCGTGCGCTCCCCGACGATGAGTCGCAGCGCGTTCGGGCGATCCGGATCGTCACGGTCGCCGGCGCCGATTCCGATCGAGCGCACCACGAGGTCCGGCGGCGGGCCGAACCCGTTCACGAGCGTGACGAGAATCGCCGCGCCCGTCGGCGTCGTCAGCTCGACGTCCTCGGTGGCGAGACGCACGGGACAATCGCGCAAGATCTCGAGCGTGGCGGGACCGGGAATCGGAATGATTCCGTGACGGCACGAAACCTCCCCACCGCCCACCGGAACCGTCGAGGCCCAGGCCTCGTCGACGCCCAAATACTCGAACCCGATCATCGCTCTCGCGATGTCGACGATGGCGTCGATCGCGCCGACCTCGTGGAAGTGGATCGATTCGACCGTCTCGCCGTGAACCGCCGCCTCGGCCACGGCGAGGTGGTGGAACGCGCGCCGGATCTTCGTCTGGACCTCGGTGTCGAGCGAACTCTTGTCGATGAGCTTTTCGATGTCCGCAAGGTGACGGCCCTTGCCGTGCCCGGGTGCGAGTCCCTTTTGGATCACGTCGATTTTGCGACACGCGAGCGGGCCGCGCATCACGCGACGCGACCGCAACCGATAGCCGTCGAGCGGGATCTTCGCGAGCTCGCGCTTCAAGTGCGCGAACGGGACTCCGGCATCGACGAGTGCGCCGAGCGTCATGTCGCCCGAGATACCGTGAAAGCAGTCGAAGTACGCGAGCGATGCGGGACGCGCCATGGATGTTCGTTCCGAAGGCAAGTAAGGAGCCGCGGAATCGTGCGCCACGGGGGCACTCGATCGCGATGGCCCGTTCTAGCAGTCGGCGTTCGCGAGGGTCAACTCGCTGGCGAGAGAGTCAACGTTCGCCGAGCGCGATTCCCACCACGCAAAGCGCGGGCAGGTCGACGATCAGCGTGTCCCCGTGGCGGACGACCTCGTGATCGTGGATCGCGACGGTCTCCGACTCGGCGTTGTTCGCGTCGGGGCCGTGCCCGCGCACGCACCGCGCGTCGAGTACGCCTTCGTTGGCACCGCGCATCTCGACCGTCACGCGAACCGTACGCGCCGGGTGCTTGTTTACGAGGACGACCGCGTGCCGGCCCGATCCACGCGACGCGAGCCCCGAGACGTACGGAACTTCGAGCGACGGTTCGAACTGCGGACGGAAAACGGTCGCGTCGACGTCACATGCCACCTGCTCCTTGAGCACGTACTCGGTCATGAGACGCACGACGTGGTACTGCGGCGCGAAGGTGCGGCGACCCTTCCATTCGAGCATCGACGCGAAGTGCAAGAACGGGTTCGCCGCCCCGCCCCATTTCAACCGCAGCACGTGCAGCCCCGCAATCTCGACGCCCTGTCGAGCGAACTGGACAAGCGAGTCCGCCACCACGATCGCGGCACGCAGCGACGCGTTTCCCGCGCCCGCATTCTCGCCCGAGGAGCGCTCGTCCATCGCGTGCTCCGTGACCGCGATCGGCAGATCCCGCCCGAGCGCTCCTCGCGCCGATTCCGCGATCTCGGCGATCGCCCGCGCATGCGCGATCGGATCCGCCAAGACGTCGAGCGCATCATCTCGTCGATCGTCGTGGTTCGCGTAGAAGTGCAGGCACAACAGGTCGAGCCGTTCGCCGCATCGCTCGAACAGAGTGGCGTTCCACGCGTGTCCGGTTTCCCGCAGGCGATCCTCGTGTCCGACGCCACCTGGAATCGCGTGCCCGACCGCACCGAGAAGGATCGTCGGATCGACCGCACGCATCGCCGCCCGATACGCGAGATATGCGTCGGCGTACGCCTCGGCCGTGCGTCGAAAACGAACCAGATCGAGCTCGTTGCCGATCTCGAACCAACGTACGCCCCAGGGTGCGACGCGGCCGTTCGCGACGCGGCGAGCGGCCCACGAACCGACGGTTCCCCAGTCGCGACCGTTCGCGTCGACGCCGATCTTCGTCTCGTTCGTCGGATCGCCGTTGACGTACGCGACCCACGCCGCAGCCTCCTCGGGTGTTCCCTCTTCGAAAGCGCACACGAGAAGGGGCTCGATCGAAGCACGCTCGCACAGCTCGAGGAACTCGTCGGGACCGAAGACAGGGCGGTCCTCCGCGCCGCCGACCAGTCCCGCGAAACGTTCGTCTTCGAGAAACGGGATCGTCTGCGGACGCCGCTCGTCGACCGGGCCGATCGCCTCGCTCCAATGAAATGTGTGCGAGACCGTCCCCCCCGGATAGCGCAGCAAACCGACCCCGAGCCGCTCGACCTCGGCGAGTACCTCGGGGTCCGGTGCATCCTCCGAGACCGACCACAATCCCATCCCGGCGAACATCCACAGGGAGTTGTAGCCGAAGAGCGTTCTCGGAATCGCGCGTTCGACTCGCGTGAAGTCGACGGCAACGCGTGCCGTCTCCGCCGTGTCGGTCGCGTGCAGGTCGCCGTCCGACCAACCATGGCCGCTGTCGCGCGAAGCGGCCTCCCCTCGCGCGCTCTCGCGGTCGGGATCGGAATCCCCGCGGCACGAGACGCATCCGAGCAAGATCGCGGCGACGACGACGGCAAGCCGCCCTGTCGACGACGGCTCCATCGAGGACGACGCGGTCGACGCCCGCCCCCTTCCGGTCACGCGGGCTCCCCGAGAATCGAGACGACACGATCACGGCCCGCCTCGAGACCTTCGAGCGTGCGGGCTTCCATGTTCAGACGCAGGACGGGCTCGGTCGCCGACATGCGGACGTTGAACCACCATGTCGGATGACTCACGGTGATGCCGTCGAGGTAGTCGATCTTGGCGCCGGCGAACTCGCGCGCGATCTCGAGGATCTTCTCTTCCTGATCGTCGACGCGGAAGCTGATCTCTCCGGAATGCACGTAGCGCGACAACGGACGTGCGAGCGCGGAGAGTTTCTTTCCTTCGCGACACATGAGCGACATGACCATGAGCATCGCCATGTCCGCGCAGTCGGAGTAGTAGTTGTCGCGGAAGTAGTAGTGACCCGATTGTTCGCCCGCGAAGTACGACTGTTTGTCCCGCATCGTCGCGCGGATGTACGCGTGTCCGACGCGCTCGCGCACGGGATAGCCGCGATGCGCGCGGATCTCCTCCGGAACGACCCACGACGAACGCAAGTCGTAGATGACCGGCGTGTCCGGATGCCGCACGAGGATCCACTGCGCGAGCAGCGCCGTCGCGAGATCGCTCGCGATTCGGCGTCCCCTCTCGTCCACGAACGCGATGCGATCGGCGTCGGCGTCGAACGCCACGCCGAGGTCGGCCTTGCGCTCGACGACTTCCGCTCGCAAGGTCGCGAGACTCCCGCGGCGCTGTGGATCGGGCTCGTGGTTCGGGAACGAGTCGTCCGGCTCGAAGAACAACGGCGTCATCTCGACCGACGGCAGACGCTCGATGATCCGCGGTACGGTCACGCCCGCCATGCCGTTGCCGGCGTCGACGACGACGTGGAGCTTGCGATCGATCTCGGCTTGCGCGAGCACGTGCTCGAGATACGCGTCGAGAACGTCGACGTCGCTTTGCCCGCCACGCTCGGCGACGGACTCGGGCTCTCCCGGATCCGCTTCGTACGCCTCTTCGATCTCCGCGAGCCCCGTCTTCGACCCGATCGGAATCGCGTCCTCGCGGCAGAGCTTGAATCCGTTGTGGCGACCGGGATGATGCGACGCGGTCACGGCGATGCCGCCGTCGGCGCCGAGGTGTCCGATCGCGAAGTACGTCACGGGAGTCGGCACCTCACCCACGCGGATCACATCCGCTCCGGCGTCGTTGATCCCGTCGACGAGCGCGCTCGCGATTCGTTCGGAATGCTTGCGCATGTCGCGACCGACCACGATCGTTTTGCCTCGCACGTGCCGCGCGAATTGGTACCCGATCCGACGCGACTTCGCCTCGTCGAGATCGTCGGGCACCACCCCGCGGATGTCGTAGTCGTTGAAGATCCCCATCGTTCCTCCTTCCGGATGC
>JAUIME010000553.1 GCA_030433195.1 bacterium | reverse complement strand
ACGAGCCGCTCGCGGGTCGAAGAGCCCTCGCTGCGAACCGTCTCGATGTCGACGAGGAACCCCTCGATGGATTGGTGGGCGATCTCGCGGATCAGGTGCTGCTTCGTCGGGAAGTAGTTGAAGAAGGTCTTCGTCGCGACGTCGGCGCGGGCGCAGATGTCGGCGACGGTCGTCGCCTCGTAGCCTTGCTCCTCGAAGAGCTCGAGGGCCGCGTCGACCATGCGACCCCTCAGCTCGAGCTTGCGGCGCTCGCGCCGGGTCACCGGCTCCGCCGACGCGGGATCTACGAGCTTGACCTGCCCCACGGCCGACATCCTGCACAAACTTACACAATGGTGCAAGTTTACTTCCGACTATATCTATCTCGAGCGGACGGGCCGGCTTCGGTTCGACGCCGAACGGTTGCAGAAATGATTAGTTCATCATATTCGAGGCTCTCATCATTTTTCTCGCCGCCACGCGTGTGAGAAGGACGAGACGAAGGAGCCCGCCCATGAAATTCGGCATCTGCATGTTCCCCACCGAGTACGCGATGAACCCCGCGGAGATCGGACCGGCCCTGGAAGCACGCGACTTCGAGTCTCTCTGGGTCGCCGAGCACACCCACATTCCGTGCTCCCGGAAAAGCCCGTGGCCCGGCGGCAGCGAGCTGCCGAAGATGTATTACGACTGCTTCGCACCGCTCCTGGCCCTCACGGCCGCGGGCGCGACGACCACGAAGCTCAAGCTCGGCACCGGCATCCAGCTCGTCGCCCAACACGACCCGATCGTCCTCGCGAAGGAGATCGCGACACTCGACCAGATCACGAACGGGCGGTTCCTCTTCGGCGTCGGAGGCGGCTGGAACGAGGAGGAGCTCGGAAACCACTACGAGTTCCCCTTCAAGCGCCGCTGGAAGGTGATGCGTGAGCGCATCGAGGCGATGAAGGCCATCTGGACCGAGGAGAAGGCGGAATACCACGGCGAGTTCGTCGACTTCGACCCGATCTTCTCGTGGCCGAAGCCCGTCCAGAAGCCGCACCCGCCGATCCACGTCGGCGGCGCGGCGCCGTGGGGCATCAAGCGCGCGCTGCGCTACGGCGACGGCTGGATTCCCCTCGCGGGCCGCGGCGACTCGGATCCGATCGCCGACGCCAAGAAGTTCCGCGAGATGGCGACGGAAGCGGGTCGGGACCCGGACTCGATGGAGCTCACTCTCTACGTCGCGCCGTCGGATGTGGGGCAGCTCACGGCGCTCCGCGACGCTGGGTACGCGCGCGTGCTGTTCATCGCCCTTCCCCTCGCCGGCGACGAATTCGTGAAGATGATCGACACCTACGCGGAAACGGCGCAGAAGGTGAGCTGAAGCCGCTCCGGACGAGAGCCCCGCACGACGCGGCGCCGCGCGCATCGGCGCCGGTCCCGGGAGGCGTGACGCCGCCCGTCGTCGGCAACGCCGCCGTCGGCGCTCAGGGCAGGAAGAGGTCCATGTCGAAGTTCTCGACCGTCCAGTAATCGTCGGCCGGACCGACGTCGAGCGGCATCAACGTGAGCACGTCGCCGTGCGACATGCCGGTCCACTGCTTCAGGATCGAGCCGTACACGTCGCGAAAGTCGGTCGAACGGAACGGATCGAGTGCCGCCTGCGAATACGGGGTGTTGCCGTCGCCGTTCAGCGCGCCGGCGTTGATGTTCGGGTGATTGCCGTAGATGCCCCCCTTGACGTTGCCGCCAATCAGCAACATCGGGCCCTGCGAGCCGTGGTCCGTGCCATTGCCGTTCTGCTGGATGCGTCGACTGAACTCGCTCCACACGAGGATCGTCGTATCGTCGATCACCCCCATGTCCTCGAGATCTTCGTAGAAGACGCTGAGAGCGTCGCCGACCTCCGCATGCAGGGAGCTGAGGCGGCCGTTCGGATCGTCGTCGCCTTGCCCCGAGTGCGTGTCGTAGCCGCCGTTGCGGCACTGGAAGTAGCGCGCATTCACGTCGGGCACACCCTGGTCGACGCCGTAGATCATCTTCGCGATCTCCCGGAAATCGCGGGCCATGCTCGAGTCCAGCGCGGAGTATTGCGCGTTCCACGACGGGCGATCCGTCTCATAGAGATCGTGTAGCTGCGGGTACGCCTCGCTGGAGATCAGCGTCGAAGCGCCACTGTTTCCGATGTAGGCGAAGTCCTCCATCGCAGACGCACCCGCCTCGGCGTGGATGGCATCGAACGCCGCTCGCTTCGCCGCGTAGTCGCTTCCGTCGTACCAGTCGTAGGGAAACCCGAACCACTCGAGACGCTTGATGGTCAGGACGCTCGTGCCCGCGTTCCGGAAGTCGCCGGGCAGACTCCAGTCGACCGCGACGGCCGGGACGTCCGTCGGCTCGTAGCAATCGGCCAGGTGGCGCCCCACCCACCCCCCGGAAGTCGCTGCTCCCGTCGGATTCGCATTCTCCCAGATCGAGCGCGCCTCGTCGTGCGAAAGGCTGTAGTCCGGGTAACCGCATCCCTGAAGGAACGCGACCGCACTCTTCTGCGTGTGCAGGTCGTGAATACCCTGCAGCGACGGATGGAGTCCGAGGTTCGCGCCGGTGTTCGGATCCGCACCGATGGGGAGCAGGTTGCCCGACGGGATCCGACAACCACCGGGACCGGTCTTACGATGGTAGTCGTACGCCTGCCGGAGGGTCGCCCCGCCGTCGTCGATCGGAACGATCGTGCTGATGCCGTCGTTGCCGCCGTCGAGAAAGAGCACGACGAGGTACTTGTTGCCGATGGTGTTCGCGAGCGAGCGACGAACGAGCGCGTGGTTGAACAAGCTCGGGCCGAGCAAGGCACCGGCGGTCGCTCCCTGGAGGAACTTTCTGCGTGAAACCTTCATCGGGGCACCCCCTCAGTGCAGCTGATACGCCGGCGACTGCATGACGAGGGCATACAGACCGTGCAGCTTCGTGTTCCGGACACCGTCGTCGTTCAGATCGAGCACCGGATGGGCGCCGGCGTCGGTGAGGTAGTCCACGTAGATCTGGCGTTCGTTCACGGAGACCTGATCGGGAATCCCGAGCGAATCGACGACCGCCTCCACGATGTCGCCGGGGTCGGTGAGATCGAGGTCGATGAGCTTGTCGGGCCGGAACCCTCCCGCGCTGCGCGCCGCAACGATGTCGCGAGCGAAGCGATACCGGGCGAGCAGCGTCGCGCTGCTGATCCAGGCCGTGCTCCAGTTCCAACCGAAGACACTCGGAGGCTCGAGCAGAAGCTGGCCCATCTGGTTCAGATGCCCGTAGGCGCCGTCATAGCTTCCACCGAAGACTCGTGCCTCGCTGGTCTTGAGCTTCATGCCGGTGAGACGCAGCGTGGAGATGAAGTAGTCGATGGGCCACTTGATGGCCTTCTTCGTCCCTGCCCCGTAGGGCGCGACTCCGGACGTCTCGAAGAAGACGTCGTGCACGAAGATCGCACGGTAGAGCGCCTGGAGGTCCCACGTCGTCGCGAAGCCCGAGTCGGCGATGATCTGGTCGATGACCGCGATCTCGGCGGGGCCGGGATTCGCGTAGTCCTCGTGACAGAAGAAACGCAGCAGGCGACGCGTGATCCGACGGGCGACCGTGTTCTGCCCGTCCGAATCGGCGTGCTCGAAGATGATGTCGGTGAGCGTGTCGATCTCCGACTCGCCCTCCCCGTTGATCGTGTAATCGCGGCCCGCCGGGCCGAAGCCGCCCGCCGTCTTGAAGATCACCTTCGGACCGCGCAACGGCCAGTCGGTCACGTAGTCATGGTCACTCTCGTCGAAGTGTGGATCGCCCTTGGGATAGTGGTAGTGCCAGCCCGTGAAGGCCCGCGCGATCTGGAAGACGTCGTCCTGATCGTAGTTGGGGACTCCGTTGACGTCGTAGACTCCTAGCGTGAAGAGCTCCTGAAGCTCGCGGGAGTAGTTCTCGTTCGGCACGGCCTTCTTGTTTCGCACCGTGTCCAGCATCTCCATCATCGCGCCGTTGCGATTGATCTCCTTCACGAAGTCCTTGAAGTTGCCCTTGGCCATCTCGTGGAGCTTGCGAATCTGGAAGGCCATG
>JAUIME010000552.1 GCA_030433195.1 bacterium | reverse complement strand
ACGTCGTCGACAATCACAAAGTGCTCATGATCTGGTGGTGCGTGGCCCTTACGCTGTCGACACGAAGCGAGGCGATCCTCGGTCGGAACGCGCGCCTGTTGATCGGTCTGTGCTTCGTGCTCGCGACGTTCTGGAAGCTCGTGACCCCGGACTTCGTCGACGGCTCGTTCATGCACCACACGCTCCTGTGCGACGGTCGCTTCGTCGACCTCGCGCGACTGGCGGCGGGGGTGTCGCCGGCTTCGCTCGCCGAGAATGCGCTGCGGCTCGAGCGGCTCTACGCGAGCGAAACGACGTCGATCCGGCTACTCGACTCGGCAATGTGTGACGGCTTCGCCATCGGGATGACGTGGTGGACAGTCATCGTCGAGGGATCGATCGGGGTGTGCTTCTTGGGCGCCGAGCGCTGGCCGGCGCTCGCGCGGGCCCGCAACGTGATCCTGCCGTTCTTCATGATCGCGACGTATCCCGTCGCGACCGTGATCGGGTTCGGCTGGCTCCTGGCGATCCTCGGATACGCCCAGTGCCGCAGGTTCGAGTGGCGTGCGCGCCTTCTCTACCTCGCGGTCTTCGTGATCTTGCAGCTTTACCTGGTTCCTTGGGCGCAGGTGCTCGATGTCTGACGACGACGGAGATGCGATGCGACGACGAAAGACGGATGCCTCGATGCCGACTTGGACGGTCCTCGTGCTGGTGCTCCTCGTTGCGGGGAGCGCGGCCGCGGTGGACCGGTTTGGCGGAGCGTTGCTCGACGCTCGAAACACGCCCCCGATCGACTCGCGGCTGCAGGCGCTCGGCCGTACGCTCGAGAGCCTCGAGACGGGGCTCGCCGAGAACGTGAAGGCTCGTGACCGACTCGACAGCGAGCTGGCGAAAGTCGGCGGGCCCACGCGGGAGCTGCCCGGGGCCGACGATCTCATGCGCGATGCGGCGCGGATCGAAGAGCGACTCGCGATGCGACCGCGGCTGCTGAGCCCGTTCGAGCGCAAGGTCGAGCGACCGACGTTGATCGACGTCGTGCACTCGACGGCGATCCTGCACGAGACGATCCGCGATTCCGCGGTCGGACCCGACGAGCGTGCACGCGCGTTCGTGGCCCTCTCGCGGCTACCGTACGCGGAGGCGCAGTTCGACGCCGAGACGATTCGGCGCTGGCGAACGGAGGTCGCGCTCGCTCCCGACGCGGCCGTGCTCGGACTCCTGTTCGACGTGTTCGCGTGGGTCGACGCGCCGCCCGTAGTGAACGACGTGCTGATCGAAGCGCTCGCGCGCCACTCGAACGAGGCGATCCGACGCGCGGCCGTCGTGGCCCTCGGCAAGGCCGCGGCCGACCCGGTCGTGCACGCTTCGCTCGTCGCGGCGCGAAGTGGAGACGCCTCGCGCCTCGTGCGTGAAGAGGCGTCGTCCGTCCTCAGGAAACTCCGATACCGAGAATGACGTCGAGAGAGAAGGGAACTCGATTCATGAAACTGTCGAAATCCGAGATCCTCGCCTTGTTCGTGTCGTGCGCGACGCTCGTCGTCGTGATGGTCGACTTCGGCGGGGAGGTGCGAGCCCGATCGGGATCCGCACCCGACGAATTGCGGCTCGACCAACTGACCGCGAAGGCAAGTCACCTGGCCCGCGAGCTCGAGTTCGCGAAGCGCGAGCTCGAAGAGCGCACGAAAGCGATCGAGGCGATCCGAGCCGACTCGCCCGCCGTACCGGCGGACGCGCAGGCCGCGTTGGAGAAGCTCGCGGAGCGACTCGACCGGATCGAGCGACTGGCTCTCGCGCGCCGCGGCGACGGCGGCATGCCCACGACCGAGGCCGACGTCGCGGGCGAGCGCATGCGCGTCGCCGACTCCGCCGTGGCGCACGACGCCGTCGATCGCTTCCGCGGCGTCTTCCTCGACGCGGATCAATCGATCGAGGCGCGCATCGGCGCGCTACGCATGCTGCGCATGTTCCCCGGCGAGATGGACGTGCACGACGACCACGTGATCGACACCGCGATCGGAATCCTCGAGAGCTCGGAGGAGCCTCGCCTGCGCGGTCGCGTCGTCAAGGAACTCGCGCACGTCCGCGACGACCGGCTGCTCGGCATGTGGACCCACTTGCTCCGGGTGGAGTCCGACGAGGGGCTTCGCGCGGAGGCTGCCGAATCGCTCGTGACGTTCCTCGGTCGCGACGAGGCCCGCATCGCGCTCGAAGAAGCTTACGCGGCCGACCCGTCCGAGCGCGTGCGCCTCGACGCGGGCTTGGCCCTTCGCGCGTTCGACGACGACGGCGACCCGCCGGACGACGACGATTGATCCGAATCGGTCGGGTCAGTCCTCCGCTTCGTCGGGCATGCCGGGCGTCAGCTCGAGGAGGGCGAACTCTTCGGGCGGGTCGAGAACCCTGGATTTCGTGGGATCAACGCATGCGCGGCGTCCAACGCTCGACATGGGCGCGAGGAATTACGAAGGCCGTGAACACGTCGTCGATTCCGAGGTCGTCGAGGGTCACGCGGCACAGCACCTTCGTGCAGGCGATACGATCGTGCGATCCGAGGAATGCGGTACCCGGCACGGAGAAGCGTTCGAGCTTCAGGGACTCGGCGATCGAGCCCGTGATCGTGAGGTCCTGCTCGAAGAGGTTGCTGCAGACGGCGCGCGCCGTCGCTGCCGGGCGCGAGCCCGGGGCGCCCAGCGCGATCGCCCCGCGGCCCTCGTGAGTGGTGTGGATCCTCGCGTCGCGTCGCCAGTCGCTCACCGTGAGGGTCAGCGGATAGTCACTTCGGAAGCGGCGGCCGAGCTGGATCCAACTCGGATCGGCGTTCGACCACGGGGACTGCACGAACTCTTCGTCACCGTCGTCGATGCCGGGACGAAAGACGAAGCGATGATCGGCCTTTGGGAACGCGCGATCGGCGGTGGCGACCGCCGACTCGAAGCACTCGAACGAAGCTGTCACGACCCCGTCGGCGATCACCACCCAACGACCGGCGTGGAGTGACTTCAGTGACGCGGCGTTCTTTCGATAGACGGCCTCGTTCACGGCGCGTTGCTGCGCGAGGCTCACCTTCGGTGCCGGCTCGGGAAAGTCACGGGACTCGGTCGTAGCGTTTCCCTGCAGCGCGAACAGGATGGCGGCGAACGTGAGGATGGCGGTCATGACGAGAGAGTCTCCGGTCGAGGGCCAGACGAGAGGTGAGAAGCCGTCGGCCCCTTCACGATCGAATCACGAGTTTCTTGGACGGAATCCGAGCTTTTTGGCGGTCGCGTGTGTCCGTGACGGTCGAGGCTTCGGGTCTTCGAGTCGATCGCTCGGGGAGGGAGTGGCTGAGGAGCGAACGAGGGCGTAGGATGGGCCCATGAATCGAACCGTCCTGGGGCTTGTCTCGCTGGTGCTGATCCTGTCGCTCGGTGTGGTTGCCGTTCGGTCACTCCGCGGGCCGGCGGACGAAGACGAATCGCGCGTCTCCGAGGCGGCCGTGCGGGCGAGGAACCCGGCGGATCTTCCCGTCTTGCAGCTCGGGAGCGCCGAGCCGAGGGTCGACGCATCCGAGCGCGAGCCGTCCTCCGAGGCTCCCGTGCCGAACGCGGCCGCGACGATCGCGCCCGTCTCGAGGGGGTTGCTCGATCTCTCGGACATGGAACTCTTCGAGGCTCTCGCCGACAAGATCGCGGGTGGTGACGAGGCGGATCGCGAAGAGGTTCTCGCGGCGGTTCGAGCGTGGCTGAAGAACCATGACATGCACCGATTCCGATGGGCGGTGCACGCATTGATCGTGCACGGTGATCCCGATCACGCTCTCGCGGACTTGCTCGACTGCGGACACACGGTTGCGCGTGACTTCGAAAGCGAAGGCAAGAATCCGTCGACGCTCTTCAGCACGATCGGGATCCACGTCTCGAATACGATCGACGAGAACTTGCCCAAGCCCGAGCGAGAGCGCATGCCGGCGTTCGCGCGCGAGGGATTCGTGCAAGCCATGGTTCGGTCGGGGCTGTTCCCGGAGGAGGAAGATCGCGTTCATTTTCTCGCGGTCGCGCTCGGGGGTAGTGACGACGGTCATCCCG
>JAUIME010000551.1 GCA_030433195.1 bacterium | reverse complement strand
GATTCGCTTCGTTAATACTTAGTCATTGACCTAAGTGTTGTGGCGTGGCATCCTGTCGGCATGACCGCTGCGGCCCGCAAGCTCGATCAGGCGTTTCACGCGTTGGCGAACCCGACGCGCCGCGCCGTCGTCGTGCGACTTGGCGACGGGCCGGCCACGGTGAGCGAGCTCGCGGAGCCCTTCGATCTGGCTTTGCCGTCGTTCATGCAGCACCTCCGAGTTCTGGAGGAGGGCGGTTTGATCACCTCGCGAAAGCGCGGACGTGTACGCACCGTGCGGCTACGTCCCGCCAACCTGAGGCGCGCCACCCGATGGCTGATCGAACAGCGCGGTATTTGGGAACAGCGCCTCGACCGACTCGACTCCTACCTCGAGAACCTGGAGGAGCCAGAAGATGAGCGATCGTCCTGAAATCGATCTCGATCTCGATCTTGTGCTCGAACGCGTGGTCGACGTGCGACCCGAGCAAGTCTGGATGGCTTGGACGCAGCCGAAACACCTGATGCAGTGGTTCACTCCGAAGCCGTGGGAGACGATCGCTTGTGAGATCGATCTTCGCCCGGGAGGCATCTTCAGTACGACGATGCGCTCACCGGACGGCCAGGAAATGCCCGCGAACGCCGGCTGTTACCTCGAGGTCGTCGAGAACCGAAAGCTCGTCTTCACCGATGCGCTCGGGCCGGGTTATCGCCCCAAAGGGTCGGGCTTCATGACCGCGACCCTTCTGCTCGAACCCGAGGGAACGGGGACGCGCTACACGGCCATCGTGGCCCACGCGGATCCCGATGGAAAGAAGAAGCACGAAGACATGGGTTTTGCCGACGGGTGGGGTACGGCCCTCGATCAGCTCGTCGAACATGTGAAACGAACGATGTCTTGATCGATTACCGGACCCTGAGCCGGTAGACCCCGTTATCGTCCGAGAGCGGACTCGTCTCGACGTCATCCGTCCAGATCACCGACGCGAAGGCCTGCGTGAGGTCCGCGTTGAACACCAGAGAGCGGGCGTTCGCTTCGGTGTATCCGAGGGTCGGTGACGCATCGAGGCCGGCGTCCCAGTTCTTCTTCCAGTTCGAGACGGCGCGGTCGTTGGTCGCGTACACCTTCGTGTCGTTCGAGCTCGCGACTCCTTGATCCGAGCGCAGGCTGCCGGTAAGCCCCACCTGGGAGAACGACCCGGGACCGAGCGCGATCGGGCTCGTGTTGACCGTGTCCTCGAACCGAATCGTGTTCGAAGCGGTCGAGATCGGATCCGTCCACGACGCGATGTACGGAAGTCCCTGGTTGCGTGCCTGCCAGTTTCCGTTCGCCGTGAAGAAGAGCCCCTTGCTCCGCGTGACGGCGAGCGTCTCGCTGAGTCCCGTGTCCACGGTCAGGCCGAGGTGCGAGACCCAAAGCTCGGGTTGCGATCCGGTCGCGGCGCGCAACTGGACGCTCGAGGTCGAAACGCGCGCAAGGCTGAACCCGACCTCGGGGCTTTGCGAGATCCCCGACGGGAGTCCCGAGCTCACGTCGAGGAACGCGTCGGTTCCCGACTGGCGACTCACGAACACGCGTGCGTCGGTCGAGGCCGTTCGACCCGAGAAGAGCTCGAGGTTGATGTGGGCGTCGAGCATGCCGACGAGCACGAAGCGCGTCTTCTGCGGCAGCACGACGATGCTCGAGGCGACGGCGGTGCGAGCTTGCCCGTCCGACGCGTCGTCCGTGCGCGCCGGGAGTCCGGCGTTGTTGGCCGTCCACGTGACGCCGCCGTCATGGCTGTAGTAGAAGCCGGGATGATCGAGCGCAGGGTTCATCGCGTCGACGCCCGCGACTTGGGCGACACTCATGTACACCTTGTCGGGATTCCCCGGATCGACCGCCACCGAGAGGACGCCCCAGTTCGCATTCGGGAATCCCTGTCCGCCGTACGAGAAGCCGGAGCTCACGTCGGACCACGTCGCGCCTCCGTCCATCGACTTGAAGATGCCCTGCATCAGCGTCGCCGCGTAGAGCACGTCGGGCGACGACGCACAGATCGCGAGTTCGGATACGTTGTAGGAGGGCAGCAGCACGGCGTCGCTGATCGATTGCCACGAATCGCCGCCGTCGACGGTCCGAAAGAGGCCGTCCGCGGACGGAAGCGAACCCCCGAGCGGATTGGGAGTGTGCGTCGTCGGAACGTAGATCGTGTCGGGATCAGTCGGATGCGCCACGATGCGACCGACCTCGCTCTGAATCGACGGAAACGAGGTCTTCTCCCAAGTTCTGCCGGCCTCGGTGCGCGGAGCTCCCGCGAGCGTGATCGTGGCAAACACGAAGGCCACAAGGGCGGGAAACCCGAGCGTGCGGGTGGCGGCGAAGACGTTCCTCATGAGTCGGCTCCTCGTTCGTCGAGTCGAGTATTCGGAGGGGATCGGCGGATGCGACCCGGCGACCGCGATTCTATCCGAACGAGCCGAGCCGCGCGACACTCGATCGACCGGCAGAACGCCGGGAGGTCGCGAGCGGGGCGAACGCCTAGCGCAAGGTCGTGATCCAAACGGCGGAAATCGGGGCCTTGCCGCCTTTCACGGAACCCGTGGCGACGAAGAGTCGGTCGCCGAACGGCGCGGCGGCGGTGCCGTTCATCTTCACGGGGATGCGCCCGTAGAGGCTCCACGACTTCGTATGGGGTGTGTACACGAAGATCTCGTCAGAGATCGTGCCGCGTTCCTTCTGGCCGCTCAACGAGAAGATGCGACCGTCGTGGACGAAGGTACCGCCCTCGTTGTGCGATCGCGCCGCGGGTAGCGGTGCTTCGACCGACCATCGATCCGCCGCGGGATCGTAGGTGTGAACGACGTCGAGGTCGGTGTTGCCGCCGTCGTGACCGCTTTGGCCGCCGACGACCCAGATGCGGCCTTCGAAGACCGTGATGCCCGAGTGATTACGGGGAACCGGCATGGGCGCGCCTCGCTTCCACGCCGTCGGATCGTCGAGGTCGAGAATCCAGTGGTCGGCGCAATCCGTGCGTCGATCCGGTGCGAGTCCTCCGAAGAAGTGCAGTCGTCCGTCGACGATCGCGGCGCCGCCGCCGCCGCGCGGCTCGGGAAGCGGGGGGCCCGTGCTCCAGGTGTCGGCCGCGACGTCGTACCGTGTGACGCGCGTCGTCGCGCGCCCGGGGTGGTGCCCCTCGAAACCGCCCGCGAACCAGACCGCGTCGCCGTCGGTCGCGGCCGTGACGTGCGTGATCGGCATCGGCATGTCGGTCCGTCGTGTCCAGCGATCGTTCGCGAAGTCGTAGGCGTCGACGCGTGCGGTCGCGTCGAGCGAATCATTCACGAAGCCGCCGAAGACGAGCAAGTGCGATCCCGTCGCGACACGTGCGGATTCGACGCGCGGTACGGGAGCGTCTTCGCCGCGAACCCAGGTGAGGTCGCCCGTCTTCTTCGTCGACGGGAGATCGATCGGGACGTAGTTCGCCGTGACCGAAGTGCGCTTGCGCTCGGATGCCGCGGTAGCCGCCGCATTCGTCGGATCGAGCTCGACCTCGATCGAGTGCCACGAAGCACTCAGGACGGTCGCGTCGCTCGGGCTCGTGGCCATGAGCCCGACGGCGAGACTCGTTTCGCGAATCCAGCGTCGCGGAAACGGGCGGGGCTCGCCGAGGTGCCGCATCTCGCCGACGATCCCGTCGCGCACCACGCGGTAGCTCGGGCGTACGAGGGCTCGCTTGGGATCGACGTGGAGGAACAAGTCGACGGCATCGACGTCCGCGAGGGGTACGGCTTCGAGCAGGTCACCGATCGGGAAGGCGTTCGTCCGGCGTCGGTGATCGGTGGCGGTCACGCCGTCGACTCGGGAGACGCACGAGATCGAGCCGCCGTCTCGCGGAGTGACGGCGAGCCGGAGCACGTTGTCGTGGTCACCGGTACCGATGTAGATCCCGATCGCCGCGTCCGTCGACGCATCGTGAGCGTCGAGGCCCGCGAACGGCGCCGCCACACGCGCACCGATGCGAACCGCGCGGCGTTCTCGATGGAGGTCGACGCCGAGCTGAAACGCCTGACGTTGGACGGATCCGTCGGTCAA
>JAUIME010000550.1 GCA_030433195.1 bacterium | reverse complement strand
CCTTCGGTCGGATAGGTCGCATTCGTCGCGACCACGAATCCGCCTTCGATGTCGATGATGCCCGCGGCGACGTCGGGGCGCGCGTCCCCGTTCACGTCGGCGACGTGCATGAAGGTCGTCGACTCGTCGCCGAACTCGATCGGGACCGACGGCACGAGACCCTCGGACGCGTCGTTGCGGTACACGATCGCGCGGGATTGGTCGAACGAATGCGCGACGAGGTCGACACGGCCGTCGCCCGTGACGTCGACGGCCTCGACCGACGTCGGGAAGCCGTCGAACGCCGCGCCCGGGACCGGCGCTTCGAACGTTCCGTCGCCCCGACCGACGAACAGCTCGAGCCGCCCGTCAAACCGATCGACGAGCACGACGTCGAGATGTCCGTCCCCGTCGAAGTCCGCACACGCCGGCATGCCGCCATCGCCCGCGTCCATCGCCGGCAGCGGAGTCGTGAAGGGATCGGTCTCGCCTCCGAGCCACACTTGCAGCGTCGGCGTCCTCCCCTCCTGGAAGTACGTCTGGATCAGCACGACGTCGTGGTAGCCATCCTCGTCGAAGTCGCCGACGACTGCCGAGGGTCCCGACCCGTCGACGACGAACCCGTGCGCCATCGCGAGGGTCCCGTCCGGTTGCCCGAGAAAGAAGCCGACGCCTCCTTCGATCTGAAAGAACGGATCCCCGGTCGCGATCGCGATGACGTCGAGCGGCGGAACCCCGTCGAGGTCGGCGACCACGGAACGAAAGCTCCCCGGAAAGCCGGGAGCCTGCACGAGCGAGCCGTTCCATGTAAACGTTCCGTCGCCATTTCCGATCGCGATCGCCACGTAGTCGCGCCCGAAGAACAGATCGAGGATGCCGTCGCCGTTCTGGTCGGAGAGCCCCATCGGATGTTCGGCGACGCCGGCCGGTCCGACGTTCACGAAGGTGCCGTCCCCGTTCCCACGAAAGAAGGTCTGTTCCTCCACCCAGCCGCACACGGCATCGACGTGCCCGTCCCCGTCGACGTCGCCGAACGCAACGTCGAGCGTCTGCGCGAACTCGGAACGGACTCCGGGCGCGAACACCGCCTCGCCGGTTCCCTCGCCCGCGAATCCTGCCCCGCCTGCCGTCAGCAAGACGGCCAGCATCACCTGCACCGCCAACGCCGCCGTGACCCACGAGCCTCGCTCGCACCGTTCGATTGCGATCTGCGTCATGATCCCTCCTTGATTCTCTTCCGACCTGGACCGCGTTCTCGACCCTGGAACCCGAAGGACAACGCCGACCGGGGCCGGTTCGGTTCACGATTCTCACCACGTGGCGCGGGCGGCCAACCTCGTGACGCAAGCGGACCCTTCGGTCCTTGCGCGGGCGGCCATGGTACCGTGTGCGCCGGTTCACGCTGGCCCGGAGGATCCCGCGATGCACGCCGAACGACACCGTCGATTGGTCTCGCTCTACAAGCTCGGCCTCGCCGTCACGCCCGATCGAAGACGATCGGTTCTCGAAGAGGCCTGCGACGATCCTGACATCATCGACGAAGCGCTCGAATGGCTCGCGCTCGCCACGACGGATTGGCCGGCTTCGCCCAAGCCCCCGGGCGACGTCACCGACCTCGCCGAAACCCCGACGCAAACGCGAACCGACGGCAGTCCCGAGCGCATCGGCCCCTATCGCGTCCTCGAGATCCTCGGAGAAGGCGGGATGGGACGCGTCTACGTAGCGGAACAGGAAAACCCCAAGCGCCGCGTCGCGCTCAAGGTGCTGCGGCCCGGCATCGCGTCGTCCGCGCACGTCGGGCGCTTCGTTCGCGAGGCCCAGGTGCTGGCGCGTCTCGAACACCCCGGCATCGCGCAGATCTTCGAAGCGGGATCCGCCGACACCGGGAGCGGGCCGCAGCCTTGGTTCGCGATGGAGCTGCTCCAGGCGAAGACGCTCACCGAGCATGCCGCGGCGAACGAGCTCGACGATCGCGCTCGGCTCGATCTCATCCAGCAGGCGGCCGAAGCGGTCCATCACGCACACGAGCGCGGGATCGTACACCGCGACCTCAAGCCCGCGAACATGCTGGTAACCGAATCCGGAACCGTGAAGATCCTCGACTTCGGCATCGCGCGAGTCGTCGACGACGAAACGGTATCGACCACGATCGAAACGCGAACGGGCCAGATTCTCGGGACGCTTCCCTACATGAGCCCCGAGCAGGTCAGCGGACACGCATCGAGCCTCGATCGAAGGAGCGACGTGTACTCGCTCGGCGTGGTGGCTTTCGAGCTGCTCACGAACGAGCTACCGCTCGAGGTCAGCGCGCACGACCTCCACCAATCGATCCGGCACATCTGCGAGAGCGAACCCAAACGGCTCTCGTCGATCCGTCGCACGTTACGTGGCGACGTCGAGACGATCATCGGAAAAGCGCTCGAGAAGGACCCCGCCCGCCGCTACGCCTCGGCCGACCACTTCGCCGCCGACGTCCATCGGTACTTGCACTCCCAACCGATCCTCGCGCGACCCGCGAGCACCCTCTACCAGATCCGCAAGTTCGCCGGGCGGCACCCCGCCCTCGTGAGCGGTCTCACGATGACGTTCGCGATCCTCGTGTTCGGGATCATCGCCGTCTCGCTCCAAGCCCGAGCGACCGAGCGCGCCCGCATCGATGCCACAAGGCAAGCACGAGCCGCCGAGGCCGTCCGAGACTTCCTCGTACGCGACATGATCGGCGCCGCCGATCCCCGCAGACTCGGCTTCAACGCGCGCGTGCTCGAAATCCTCGACGCCAGTGTTGCCAAGATCGACGACCGCTTCGCCGACGAGCCCGAGCTCGAAGCGTACGTACGCAACATTCTCGCCGAAACGTACTTCGACGTCGGTCGCCACGGGCCCGCACTCGAGCAGGCCGAGATCGCCTGCGCGCTCTACGAAGGTCTCTGCTCACCTGCCGATCCCGACCGACTGAAAGCCGAGATCACGAAAACCCGCGCGTTGGCCTTGAACGGCCAAATCCGCCCCTCCATCACACTTGCACGGGACGTCTTGCGAAGGTGCGAAGCGAGCCTTCGAGCCCACGACCGCACGCGGATCCATGCCATGTACACGCACGCATTCGCTCTCTACAAGGCGATGCGCGCTGAAGAGGCACTTGCGGAGTTCCGCCGCGGCCTCGAGCTCGCCGAGGCCGCACTGCCGTCCGACGACGAGCTCCGATTCGACTTCGAGCACGGCATCGCAGGCGGGCTACTCGCGACCGGTCAGATCGAACAAGCCGAGGAGTATCTAGAGGATCTCTACGCTCGATTCGATCCCGTCGACGACCGGCTTCACCCCGACGCTTTTTCGGTCCTGTCAATGCTGGCCGAAGTCGACTCGTTCATGGGCCGTGACGACCGCGCGATCGAGCGCTTCCGAGAGAGCATCGAGCGTTCGACCGAATCCATGGGCTCGGGGCATGCCGGCGGCGATCTCGTCCCGCGCGCCGCCCTGGCCGTGGTCCTCGCGCGAAACGGTCGTACCGACGAAGCCCTCCCGATCGCACACGAGGTGATCGAGGACACCGCCACGAGCTACGGACGCGACGACCCGACGACGCTCTACATCGCACAGCTCGTCGCCGACGTCGAGAGCTATGCCGGTAACCACGACAAGGCCGAGCGCATTCATCTCGAGAACCTCGAAGCCTATCGCCGGCATCTTCCCGAGGATCACCCGAGCATCGGCCTGACGATGGACAGCCTTGGCGCCCTCACGTTTCGAGTCGAACGCTTCGACGAAGCCGCAAGCTATCACGCGGAAGCACTCGCGATCTACGAGATGAACTTCGATTCCGATCATCCCCGAGTTCTCGGTTCGCTCTCCAACCTGGCGACCTCATACGTGCGAGGTGGCCGCCCCGGCGAAGCGGTTCCGATCTTCGAGCGCCTCATCGAACGGGAGCGCGAGTTCTTCGGCGAGACTCACGACTATGTCGCCAACGACCTCGTCGAACTCGCCAGAGCCCTCCGAGCCTCGGAACGAGCCGCCGAAGCCGAACCCCATTTTCGCGAAGCCCTCGACATCAAACGGGAGCTCTTCCCCGAAGGCCATCGCG
>JAUIME010000549.1 GCA_030433195.1 bacterium | reverse complement strand
GTAGTAGCCGCCGCCACCGTCTTCGAAGTCGCCGTCGCCGTTGTCCCATCGGTACAGCCAACCACCGCGCACGTACGGCGCGAGTTGCTTCGAGAGCCCCGTCCAAAGCAAGCGCCCACCGAGCAGGAGCCTCGTCACGAAGAAGTCGTCGGACTGATCGGCGATGCTCGAGTCGGAGTCGTGCGGCGAGCCATAGCCCGCGACCTCGGCGACGATCGCGATCGGACGTTGCGTCAGGAGCGTCCCGACCGTGACCGAAACCCCCGGCCCGTCGTCGAGACGATCGCTCGCGTCCCCGTCGGGCGAAACCCAGTGAACGCCGAAGCCCGTGAAGCCGAGCTGCGACGTCGATTGCGGATCGGAGACACGGCGGTCGGGATCGGGGCGCCAAGACTCGTGTCGGTCGTCTTCGTCGAGCGATCGAATCGCGGCCGATGTCTCGATCGTGTTCGGCGGCGATGACACGCAGCCGCCCGCGAACATCGCAGCGGCAAACGCGAGGACGACGGCGCGCGATGCCTTCATGATCGCCCACCGCGTTCGGCCACGATCTGGATCACGCGAATGCGCCCTTCTTCGAGATTGCGCCCGAGATTTTCGGACATCTCGCGGAAGTCGGGGCCCATGAGCATCGCGAGGTTCACGCGCGGAGCGTTTCCCGAATCTCGAAGCGCGCGGCGCTCGCGGACCCACTCGATTGCGCGGTCCGTCGGGTCCGAGACGCTCGTGATCGTGAACCCCGCGGCTTCGACGAGCTCGCGCACGCGCTCGGGCGCGACCGGAAAGCTGATGGCGGGTTCGCGCGCCCACGGAACCGGATACACGAGGTCGCCCGCGCCGAGCACGATGTCGTACACCGCGAGGCGGCCTCCCGGTTTGACCACGCGGAACATCTCCGCGTACAGTCGATCCTTCGCTTCGATGTTCATCGCCGCGTGCTGCGTCCAGACAACGTCGAAGCTCGCATCGTCGAACGGAAGCGACAGCGCGTCCGCAACCTGGAACACGGCGCGATCTTCGAGTCCGACCGACGCGGTCAGACGATTCGCGGAGGCGATGAACGAATCGGTGAGATCGACGCCCGTCACGCGGCATCCGAATTCGTGCGCGAGCGTTCGCGCCGGGCCGCCGATCCCGCAACCGACGTCGAGCACACGGGTGCCCTCGTCGATCGCGGCCGCGCGTGCGACCTCGCGCGTCGCTTCGATCCCGCGCACGTGGAACTGATCGAGGGGCGCGAGATCCTCGACCGTGAGCCGCTCGATGTTCGTTCCGGTGCGCTCGAGCTCGGCGAGCACGGCCTCGGAAAGATCGCCGCGGATCGCGTCGGCGCGCGCGTAGTGGTCACGCACGAGACCGGCCGGCTCGCCCCCGGGGCTCATGCGCTCGCGTCGGACGGCGCACCGCCACCCGTCGTCGCGCGCTCGAGCTTCGCGAGCCGCGCCTCGATCTCTTCGAGCTTCGCGAGGATGATGACGTGCGTCTTGCGCGCGTCGATCCCGACGGGACTCTCTTCCGACGAAATCATCGCTTCGATCCTGCGGTACCGTTCGTCGTCGATCTGCATCGAACCCTCCTGAAACGCGAAGAGGCGCCTACGGGGTCACGGGCCTCGCCCGACGCGGGCCGCGCCCCTCGCGTGTATACCAAAACACCGGAAAGCGGTGGCGTTCGCAGCCGTCACCGGATACGCTGACGCACGACATGACTGCCGACCCCATGATCCTCCGAGCTCGGAACCGAACCCTCGACCCGACCGCGCACCGTGCGGCGCGAACGATCGCCCTCGCGATCGCGGTCTTGACGGTCGCCGCCTTGTTCGGCCGCGCCGTGAACGATGCGGGGTCGGGCATCGCGCACGCGGCCGAGCCCCCGGCGAAGACAGCGCCGGCGAAGACAGCGCCGGCGAAAACAGTGCCGGCGAAAACAGTGCCGGCGAAAACAGTGCCCGCAAGCGAAAGCGCTTCCGCCGACGCGAGCCGTTCGCTCGACGATTGGCGCTCGTTGATCCTCCCCGACATGGCACAAGAAGCATGGGCCGAGATCCCGTGGCGTGCCGCGTTCTGGGAAGCGGTCGTCGAAGCGAACCGGCGGCGCAAGCCGGTGTTGTTCTGGGCCATGAACGGGCACCCCCTCGGCTGCACTTGAAACAACGGCGTCCTCGGCCGACAGGTTGTCTGGTCTGACGAGCGAGTGAGGGCGGCGATGCGTCCCTACCTCCCCGCGGCCGACGAAGTCTTCCGCCTGCAATCCGGGGACGGGCCCGAGTGCGTCTTCTTTCGGACGATGGCCACCGATGGTCGCCACGTCGCACCCGACCCGCACCACACACGCCAGGGAATCTACTGCTTCGCACCGAGCGGTCGACGCCTCGGATCGATCCTTTCGAACGACCCGAAGCGAGTCGCGGCGATGATCGAGGACGCGACGAAGGCGTGGAACGCGATGCCCGAGGCCGACCGCTTCACGAGCGAAGCGATCGACGAACGCCCCGCCGGACGCATTCGCTACGAGTGGAGCTATCCCGAAGACGGATTGGTGCTGCGCATCACCTCACGAGACCTGCCTACCGACCCGGCGGCCGACGACCCCGATGCGACTCGCGCGTCCGATCGCTGGAACCACGACCACATCTGGTTCACGAAGGACGAAGCCATTCGGTTGTGC
Organism: bacterium; assembly: GCA_030433195.1. GTDB lineage: Bacteria > Planctomycetota > JACOTG01 > JACOTG01 > JAUIME01 > JAUIME01. The sequence goes on along the minus strand of JAUIME010000549.1, from coordinate 1,398 downwards.
GGCGTGCGCGACACCGGCGTCGACTGGCGCGCCGGCCACCGCGCCGAGGTACCGCGCGCGCTCGTCGAGCGCCTGGCGCGTTTCCATTTCGTCGACAACGTCTGCGGCCAGACGATCGCGTACGATGCCGACCACGTCCGCGAAGCGCGCATCGAAAGCACGATCGAATCCATCGAGGGCGACGTCGTGCGTTTGCGCTACTCGGGGCATGCCGCGTGCGAAGGCACCCGCGGCTGGCGCAGTTACGGCACGGATCCTTCGGCACCCGCACCCTCGGAGCAACGCGCGCTCGCGGTCGACATCCGCGGTGAAGCCACGTTCGACCGCGCGGAGGGCGTCTTCACGCGTTTCGAATGGGTGGCGATCGGAACACGATCGGGAGCCACGCGCTACAACGGCCGACAGGGTCGCCGCGACCCGAGTCCGATCGGCTTCTACCTCTCGATCGCGCCCGACCGACCGGCCGACCGCGTTCCACCCGCTTTCTTCCAACTCTACGGTTGGGACGCGTCTGCCGAGCGCAACTGGGCTTCGCTCGAGCCCGCCGCACCCGAAGGCACGACGACCGACGACGCCGCGCAGCGCTGATCGAACAGGTCAACGAGGACGCACGGTCGCCAATCCGCCATCGACTCCGAGCACTTGCCCCGTGACCCAAGAGCTCTCGCCACCGAGCAGCCACGCGATCGCCGAGGCGATGTCGGCGGGCTCGCCGATCCGTCCGAGAGGATGCATGCGGACCGACGCCTCGAGCGACGCCTCGTTGCTCGTGATTCGCGACGACAACGGAGTATCGGTGAGTCCCGGCGCGACGGCGTTCACGCGAACGCCGCGACTCGCGTAGGTCGCGGCCGCCGAACGAGCGAGCCCTTCGACGCCCGCCTTCGCGGCGGCGATCGCCTCGTGATTGGTGAGCCCGACGCGCGCCGCGGTCGTACTCACGAGCACGATCGAACCGCCCTTCTCCACCGCACGCGCCCCGGCGCGGACGATCGCGAACGACGTCGTCAGGTTGGTCGCGACGACGTCGTCGTACTCGGCACGGTCGGTGCGATGCGCCGGCTTCAGAAGGATCGAACCGACGACGTTGACGACACCGTCGATCCGTCCGTACCGCTCCTTCGCCTGCTCGATGCAAGCCTCGACCTCGTCGAACGACGTCGCGTCGACGCGGCACGCCATGCCGCCGACCTCGTCCGCGAGCGCGTCGAGCGACTCGGGCGTTCGCCCGGCGAGCACGAGCCGCGCGCCGTCCGCGGCCAGTCGACGCGCGAGCGCCGATCCGATGCCCCCGGCGGCACCGAACAACACGTGGACGGGAGCTTCTTCGGATCGAGCCATCGAACGGTCCTCTCGTCATCGAATGCGGAAACGGAGCCCCCCGGCACACGTGCGGGG
>JAUIME010000548.1 GCA_030433195.1 bacterium | reverse complement strand
AGTCCTACAACGACCGGTGCGGCTACCTCGAGGGGGACGAAGCCTTGCGTTCCGTCTCGCGCGTGCTCCTGCGCACGTTCCGCACGGTCGACGTCGTGACCCGCTGGGGCGGTGAGGAGTTCGCGGTGCTGCTACCCGAGACGTCGCGAGACGAGTCGTCGAACGAACCCCCCGCGTTCGTCGCACGTTTGCTCGACGCCATGCGTCGCGCGCGCTTTCGGCACGCGGACGGGCAGCCCGGTGGCGCGCTCACGTTGAGCGGAGGGTACGCGACCTACCCCGACGACACGCAGGACCCCGGCGAGCTCATCGCACTCGCGAACCGAGCCTTGCGCCGCGCGAAGACCGAGGGCAAGAACCGCATCGAACCGGCTTGACCTCGCCGACCGCGCGTCATTCCCGACGCGGCGTTCCGCCGCCCTCCGACTCGCGCTCCGCTTCGCCGGCGGCGGGATTGCGCCGTTCGAGAGCCACGGACGAACGACTCGAAGGGACGCCCCCGACCTGCCCGGTGACGACGAGCGCGAGCCCGCGCGGATCCTGCGGGGAAACTCGTAGCGGCTCCGTTCGCGGACCGGGGAATCGCGCCACCGACCGCCAACCTTCGCGCTCTCTTCGCGCGCTCTCCTCAGAGCGGTCCGGCGCACGCCCGGCCGCCTCGACGTAGGCGAACGACAAGCGCTGCGGTCGATCGACCTCGAGGAGTGCACTCGGGCCGCGGCGCCCGAGTCGGCGCACGTCGAACACCTCGACGTTCGGCTCCTTCCCCGCATCGCGGAGCATCTGCGAGAGCCCCATGTAGACCTGTCCGAAGCGCAGACGGAAGCCGGCCCCCTTGGCGGGAGTGCCGAGCGTCGTCGAGTAGTAGTACGGGTACCCGGGGGTGTCTTGGGAATGAAACGTCTTGCGGGCCATCTCGAAGTACGCGCGTCGCCCGGTCAGACAATACCCGTAGGCAAAGCCGTTGCTCTGGACGCGAGAGACGTTGGGACCCGCGCTCACGATCGTCTTCGCGAAAGGATCGAGCGTGTACGCGATGGCGTTCGCCTCCGGCATCCAGGCTTCGTTCCGCAGATAGTCGAGCATCTTCACGAGATACGCCCGCGACTCGGGATCGTCCTCACCTCGACGATCGCGGATCCAGAGGTAGCGCCCCAGCGCGTCGGTGACGTATCCCATCTGCCACGGAAACACCTGTCGAGCGCTGTTGATGATGAAGCCGCGTTCGCCCACCACGCGGTGGATCATGCGTTCCGCCACACGATCCGCAAAGTCGAGCCACGCCTCGTCGCCGAAGACCTCGTACAAGTCGAGGAGCGCGTGGACCACCCACCCGCGGCTACGGACTTCGCCGCCGTAGGCGATGTCGCCGGGGTCGGCCTTCGGCCGGTGCTCGAGGGCACGCAACCACCGCCCGATCTCGCGCAATCCCGCGAGCGAACGCGAGTCGCCCGTCGTCCAATAGTCCAAGGCGAGGCCGGCGATCCAGAAGTGGCTCGTGTGCGGGACGTTCCCGTGATCGAAGATCCCCGAGGCGTCGTGCTTGCGGATCCCGCGATTGGCCCAGAACAGATCGCGGTCGGTGTGGTAGACGTCGATGTCGAGCAGGTGGTCGATCATCGAGTCGGCCGCGAGCCGGAACTCGGGTTCGTGGGCGGGCCGGCGCAGGTACTGCCACAAGAGGCAGCGCGCGAAGTCGAACTCGTTGTTGCCGAAGTATCGCGACTCCTTGCTCCCACCCCGATAGGAATCGCCGTGATTCATCCAACCGAAGAGGTCGCGATCGTCTCGCTCGCGGAAGAGATCGCCCTGCCGATCAGGTAGCGCCCCGCTGTACTTCACGACAGCGAGCGCCTCCCGTTCGTAGCTCGTGAACGCTCGAGAGTCCTCGATCGACAGGAAGCCCGCCGCAACGCTGTCGCGATACGCCTCGGGAGCGGCGAACGCGGAAAGCGGCGCGCGCAGCCATGCACCGAGCGCATCGACAGCGGCGCGATCGCGCGTCACCGCGAAATCGAAGAGCATCTCGTGGGTCTTGGCGATTCCCCCGCGAAACTCGTGACCGCCTCTCCACTCGCCCGGAAAGAGGCCGATCTCGAAGACACCTCGCGCCGAAACACGAATCGCCTTCGGGTAGTTCTCCCAGAACGCGCGCATCCCGGCCCACACGTCGAACCCCTCGCCGCGAACGCGCACGTGGCCGGGCGAGCGCAAGCCGCCTTCGGGCGGTGCGTCTCCCTCCGCGCCCGTCGCGTAGCGGTAGCCGCGAAACGACGTCGCCAGATGAGATACCGGCTTCGACTTCGGCGCCGCCCACGCCGCGCCGCCGCTCGAGTCTTGGTACAGCGTCACGCGCTCCTCGTCCTCGATGCGGAACCGACTCGGTCGCGGCGATCCCGTCACGCCTCGCCGTATCCCGAGGTCGGCGCCGAACTCGACGTCGTAGGCTTTCGATTCGGGCAGCCCCAACCGTAGACTGAGATCCCGAAACGCGTGATGCGACGGAGCGCCACCGCGGTGAACGTCGAGCGCACGCGAACGCTCGGGATTGCGCAACGTCATCGACACCGTGGCGCGCGTCGACCCCGCGTAGAAGCGGTACCGTGTCTCGAGCTCGAGATAGTCGAGCTGCCCCTCGAATGCGCGATTCTGAGTCTTCGAATCGAGCCGCGCCTCGAGCAGTACCTCGACGCTCGACGGCCCTCGATGCACGACTCGCAACGATCGAGGTGCTGCGGCCTGACTCATGAACGGCGCGCCGCGACCCGACGGCAAGATGCGCAACCCCCCCATGCCGCGCGCCACGATCCGGTCGGGGTCGTCCTCGCCGACACCGGGCAAGGTCACCGATTCGAAGAGATCGACGCCCGTGCGCGAAAGTCGGAAGACCGCGGCTCCCGTGTCGATCCGCAACCCGTCGGCCTCTTCCTCGACCGCGATGGCGGAGGGGAGCGTCGGCGGTTCCCCGACTCCGAGGTAGGCGAGTCGGTAGCGGACGAGCGCTTCGGCCTCGACGTCGGCGAGCACCTCGACGCGCAGCCAGCGGATCGGTGCACTGGCGTCGTTCGCCGGGGCGTCCCAGCGCGCGAGCGCCGTGCATTGCGCGGGGAGTCGCCGTCCGGCTTCGTCGACCAAGACGAAGCGACGCGCATCGTAGGCGCACGCGCGCAGCGGGATCGGCAGACCGACCGAGACCGGCTCCCCGCGACGCGCCACCCCCGCGTCTTCACGGACCGAGAACCGCAGCGCGAACGTCACCTGTTCGCGCGGCGCCGAATTCGGCGACGCCGAAGATGGCGACGGTTCGTCGGCGGGGCCGTCACCCGTCGGCGCGGCCCAGGCGCCCCATACGGCGAGAATGAACGCTCCCGCGACGAGCACCCCCGAACGCATCACGGCGAGAACCATCGATCGAACCCCCTCGTGAGCCTGCGCGCGACGAGGCTTCCGAACCACGACGGTCCTGCCTCGCACGACTCGTGAACGCCTCATGGTTCGCTCCTCGCCCTGGGCGGGGCCGAATTGCGGCGCCCGCCGTAAACGCCCGCGACGCCCCCGCCGAGCGGCATCCGCATGGTCGACCGAGCGGCTCTCCGCCGCCGTGTCGCGTCGGTTCGACGTGTCGAGTCCGCGCAACGTGGGCGTTGCACGATCGCGACGCGCGTGTCGACCTGCCGCAACGCGCGGATGTCGAGCTGGCTCGACGCGCCCTTGTAAGACGGCCTGCCGTCACCGGATAGGCACGCTCTCGGCGAAGGGGTTTCTGCTCAAGCGGCCGCGACCGCACGACCGATAAGCCTCCCCGCATGGGCGGTGCGAACGCCGACGGTCTGCCGCGAGGCGGCCGCTGCCGCCCGGTCCGTCATCGAAAAGGAACGACCGCACGCCATGGTAGAGCCGATTCGCATCTTGGTCGCGGACGACGACCGCCTCATCCGCGGCATTCTCAAGGACATCCTCGCGGGCACGCCGAACTCGATCACCACCGTTCGCACCGGCAAAGAGGCCCTCGACGCCATCCAAGACGCACCGTATCACCTCGTCATCACCGATCTCAAGATGCCCGA
>JAUIME010000547.1 GCA_030433195.1 bacterium | reverse complement strand
CAGGAGGTTGGGGATGGTCCAGGTCTGCACGTTGCAGTCGGCGCCGGGGTCGCGCACGGCGAACACCGACAGCCCGGCGCCGTCCTCGGTCTCGCAGAGGGCCTCGGCCGAGGCCATCTTCATCGGCTGCTGCTCGAACATGAGGCGGGCCTGGTAGTCGCCGGAGTAGGCGACGAGGATGCCGGCGGCGAACGTCAGGTAGATCGACGCCCGCATCGGGTCGTTGATCTTCGAACGAGGAGCGTAGGTGATCGTGTTGACCATTTGGATGGTCTTCGCGGCCATGCTCATGTCGTCGCAGATCGTCCTCGCGACGCGAGCGATCGACGGCTCCGCGGAGCGCAGTTCGTTCACGATCTGGGCGTAGAGTGTCGGCAGGCTCGGCAGTCGATCGATCTGCGAGATGAGCTTCTTCAGGCCGGGCTCGTCGAGGAGATCCCGCACTCGTGCCGCACGCTGGAGCGTCTGAAGGAGATCGGATCGGTCGCAGGACTCGGCGAGGAACTGGTGCGCTCGCGACACGCGACGCACGAGACCGTCCTCGTCCTCCGGATCGGTCAAGACGACACGCACCGTATCCGGCGAAATCTCCGCGATGCGATCGAGCAACTCCGTCACGTGCATCGAGTCCGCGGCGCCGCCGGCGAACACGACGTCGCACGCCTCGTCCTGAAGGCACAGTTCCGCCTCGGACGCATTCTGAGCGTACGAAGCTTCCCATTCCCCCGGCTTCGATTCGAGATGCGCCGCGAGACGAACCAGGACGGACGGGTCCTCGTGAACGAACAGGATCTTCCGGCGCACGATCACGCATCCCTCGGGTCACGCCGCACGGGCGGACCGTTCCGAACTTCCTATCGACGGTTCGGACCCGAGAGATTGAGCGATCCCGATTCGGGCTCAGAACCGGATGCCGAGGGCCACGTGAAACGTCACGTCCGGCGACACGTCGCTCACGAGATCCTCGCCCACCGCGACCTCGAGGCGCGTGTCGGCCGAGATCCGGTGCCGACCCCCGATCCACAGCAAGGCCTGGTCCTGCCGGGCGTTCGAGTCGTCGAGGCGACGCAGGACGGATCGCTCCCACCCCACCTGCACGATGGCCGACCACGCGTCATGGAAGGCCCATTCGCCCCCCAGGCCGAGCGCGTCGACATCCGGGATCGCAAGACCGGCGTCGCGCGCGCGGTCGGCGCGGTGCACCCAGGTATGAGAGCCCCACGAAAACAGGCTCACGAGACCGAAGTCGTATCCCGCCACGAAACCGACGAGCGCGTCGACCCCACCGTTGCCGTATCCGTCGCCCTCGTCACCGGTCGGGAGCTCGACACCCGCCCGCAACCCGACCGAGGGGCCGCGAGCGCCCTCGGGTTGCAGCGGCGCCCACGTCACGACGATGGGGAGATCGCCCATTCGCACGCCGTCCCGATCCAGTCGGTACGCATCACGAGCGCCCCCGGTGCCGACGTCGCGTGTCGCCGCAACTCGGAACTCGTCGCGCGGAAAGTCGTCGCGACCGTTCTGGGGCAAACCGAAGAAGCGATGCCAGGATTCGATGAACGAGTCGAGCACTCCGCCGGATGCCGCGACGAACGGAAGCGCGATCTCGAGGTCGACGCCCGGGACGATCCCGACGCGCCCGGCGATTTCGTTGCGCACGATCTCGCCGTCGGTCTCGAGTCGATCCGCGCCGCGACCGGGACGAAGCCACAGGCTCGTCCAGTCCGTGCGCCACGAGGCGTCGATGCGTCCGGGAGGCGTCGTCCTCGCGGATCGCGGCATCGCGTGCATCGCCGTGAGCTGAGCGGGATGCTGATTCCGCACCGCGAGTGGACCGGCGCGTTCGATCGGGCGGGTCGCGCACCCCGTCGTGATCATCGCGCAACACGAGAGGCCCAACGCGGCGAACGCCGCCAACGAACGTCGTCGTGGCCGGCGCATCACGAGCTGCTCGCGTCGGGCCGAGGCGGCCTCGCGTGACGCACGACGCGATCGACGACGGCATACTCGTCACGACCGAGGCGTGCGACCGGCCGCAGCGCGCCGGCATCCACACGGCCGTCGTCCGCGACGACCCGCTCGTGCACGTGCATGCGCACGCAACGACCGATGACGAAATCGACGGCCGCCTCCCCGAGCTCGAGCTCGCGTTCGAGACGACATTCGAGATGAACCGGACTCTCCGCGATTCGCGGCGGGCGTACGAGCGTCGAGTCGATCGCCGTGAGGCCCGCGCGCTCGATCTCGTCCACGTCGGGCGCGAAATCGGCGCTCGTCGCGACCATCGCCTCGACCGTGTCGGCGCCGACGATGTTGACGACGAATTCGCCCGTGGCATGGATGTTCGCGGCCGTGTCCTTGCGCCGCCCCGCCCGACGTCCGATCGAGACGCCGACGAGATAGGGATCCGCGCAGATCGCGTTGAACCACGAAAACGGCGCCGCGTTGGCCACGCCCTCTTCGTCCACGGTCGTGATCCAACCGATCGGTCGCGGTACGATCGCGGTCAAGAAGAGCGGATACCCCTCGCGCTTCTCCATCGCGTCCAGGTCGAAGGTCCGATAGGTCATTCGATGCACCGTTTCTGCGCTCGACGTCTCGTGCGCTCTCCCGAGCGCGATCCGAAAGCCCGCGAGGCTGTGATACCATGGCCCGCCCCGTGCCCCCAACCGAGCGCGCGGCGGCGATCCGCCGCGCTCCCGCTCCACCACAAGACCCGACGCCTGCGAACCGAAGGATCTCGACCATGACGTGGATCGCTCCCGTGGGAATCTCGCTCGCCATGCTCTTCGCGTGGATCTCGAGCTCGTGCACGTTCTCGAGCCCGGCGCCGGAGCCCTCCGAGCTTCGCGATGCCGACGCCGAGCCGGACGATACCGCCGTAGCGCTGCCCGGGTCCCGGCTCACCGATGAACAGGTCGCGGCGTTCGCGAACCTGGCCCTCCGCGGGATGTTCCAAGAGTACCCGAACAAGCCCGGCGCCGTGCTCGCGGGTCCGGACGACGTCCTCGGTCCACGCGCCATGCATCCCGCATTCTACGGCTGCTTCGACTGGCATTCGTCGGTCCACGGCCACTGGATGCTCGTGCGCCTTCTGAAGCTCTACCCGAACGGCTCGCTGGCACCGACGATCCGTGAGAGTCTGGCCAAGAACCTGACGGCCGAGAACCTGAAGGCGGAAGCGGCGTACTTCGAACCGAAGCACAATCGCTCGTTCGAGCGAACCTACGGATGGGCGTGGCTCCTGCGGCTGGCGGCCGAGCTTCACACCTGGGACGATCCCGACGGCAAGCGCTTCGCGGAAAACCTCCGCCCGCTCGAAGAGCGCATCGTCGAGCTCACGAAAGATTTCCTTCCGCTCCTGACGTGGCCGATCCGCACCGGACAGCATCCGGATACCGGCTTCGCGCTCGCCCAGTTCCTCGACTACGCGCGCACGGTCGGTGATTCCGAGCTCGAGGATCTCGTCGTGCGAAGGAGCCGCGCATTCTACGAGAGCGACACGGATTACCCGGTCCGTTACGAGCCTTCCGGTTTCGACTTCTTCTCGAGCGGTCTCAACGAAGCCGACCTGATGTGGCGCGTACTCGACCAAGAAGCGTACGCGCGTTGGCTCGACGGTTTCTTCCCGACCCTCTCGTCCGGGAGCCTCGGCAACTTGCTATCGCCCGAGCGCGTCAGCGACGTGACCGACGGAAAGCTCGTCCACTTGGCGGGGCTGGATCTCGTGCGCGCGTGGACCTTCCAGGGAATCGCGAACGCCCTTCCCGACGACGATCCGCGCGTGCCGACCTTGCGACGTGCGGTCCGCGACCACTGCCGCGTCGGGCTCGAGTACGTCCAGAGCGGCGATTACGCGGGGGAACACTGGCTCGCGTCGTTCGCGGTCTACCTGCTCACCGAGGTCGGTCGACCCTAGCGTCATTCACGAGATGCCGGGCGAAGCCGCGCGGGTGTCGCCCGCCGCAGCCAGCGTCAGGACGTCGTTTCGCGCGTCTCGAGGCACATGCGTCGCCACGCTCCGAGTGCACCCGCATAGCCGCGACGCTCCAGGTGCTCGATCACCGGCACGAGCGCG
>JAUIME010000546.1 GCA_030433195.1 bacterium | reverse complement strand
TCACCGCGTAGAGCAGATCGCCGTCGACGGTCGGTGTCGCGCGCGGGCCGTCCCCGAATTGCCCCTCGAAGCGCGTTCCGAGCGGAGTCTTCCAGATCGTTTCACCCGTCTTCGCGTCGAGGCAGAAGACGTATTCCTTGTCGTCTTCGGCGCCCTGCGTGAAGAGGCGATCGCCGACCGACGTGACGCTCGAGAAACCGGCGCCGAACGATCGTCGCCAAAGCTCGCGCGGTCCGTCTTCGGGCCAAGATTGCAGGATCTTCTGGGGGGCCGCGGTGCCGTTGCGTTCGGGGCCGCGGAACTGCGGCCAATCGGCTCGCGCCGGAGCGCTTGCCGAAACGATGACGAGGGCCACGTACGAGACGGTCCACGTTCGAAGACTCAGGCGCATGATACTCCCTTTCGTTCTCTTCCCGGAACGGGGACTTGTGCGGTTCGACATTCTCGAAATCCGGACCCGCCCGCGGCGCCGCCGCGAGGTTCGCGCGTTATACGCGGGAGCGTGTTCGAGGTTTCTTGCGGTTTCGAGTGAATTTCACTCGTCGACGTAGCCGAGCTCGCGGAGGTGCCGCAGTGTCGCGGGATCGAGTGTGAGTCGCGTGGCGGCAGCCGGCACCGTGGGGGGGCGACGGAGGACGGCGTCGAGTTCGCTCTCGAGCTCGCGCACGCGATCGGGATAGAGCGCCCATACGTCTTGGAGTTCGTGAGGGTCGCGATCCAGGTCGAAGAGGCGATACTGCGGCGGGTCGGTCGGCGAGTCCGTTCGATAGCGCACGAGCTTCCACGAACCGCGTCGCGCCGCGCCCATGAACCAACGCACGCGACCCTGTTCCTTGTAGACGAGCTGCATGACGAGGGCGCGATCGTCGACCGCTCGCGACGTGTCGAGCGAGCCGGCGAGGCTCACGCCTGAGTGGCTCGGATCGGGCGGTAGCTCGAGCAGATCGATCAAGGTCGGGTACAGATCGATCGTTTGGACGCCTTCGCTTCGACGTCCGGCTTCGATGCGTCCCGGAGCGTAGAAGACGAAAGGCACGCGAACCGCTTCCCCGTAGAGGTTCTTGCCGTGACCCGCGTCGCCGTGTTCACCGAAGCCTTCGCCATGGTCCGACGTCACGACGACGATCACGTCTCGGTCGGTCGGAGCGCCGTCGGAGTCGATCCAACCGCCGCGCTCGAGAGCCTGCCGAATGGCCGCGTCGACGTAGCGGATCTCGGAGTCGTATGCGTCGATGTCGGCGCGCGCGCTCGCGGGGCGTGCTCCGACATCGATCGGCGTAGCCGCGAACTCGTCGAACCAAGGCGCGCGCCGATGGTACGGGATGTGGGGGTCCATGTAGTGCAGGTAGACGAAGGCCGGCCGTGACGCGCGGATGTCGTCGACGTGCATGAACAGGCGTTCGTTCACGGCTTCGGCGCCTTCGTAGCTCGAGTCGGAGAAGACGTCGAAACCCTGGTGAAATCCCTCGGCTTCGCTGATGTTGAGGTTGTCCGTGAAGCCGAACGTGGTGTAGCCCGCGTCGTGCAGGCGTTCGGGTAGCGTCACGAGTGCGTCGGGGATGCGGTTGAGCTCGATCGTCGGGTCGAGGCTCTGCATGCGTCGCGTGGCCATCATGCCGTGCTGGACGCCGTGCTGTGACGGGTGCAGCGCCGTGAAGATCGAGGCCGTCGCCGGTGCGGTTTTCGACGAGCACGAGAGCGCGTTCTCGAAGACGACGCCCTCGCGCGCGAGACGCGAGACGAACGGCGCGGTCTCGCGCGGATACCCGTGAAACGACAAGTGATCGGCGCGCAGCGTGTCGACGACGATCACGACCACGTCGGGCAAGGAATCTGCGTCGTTCGGGGCGTCGACACTCCTTCCGCACGACGACGCGAGCATCCCGAGAACCACGCAGATTCCCAGGCGCACGCCCCGAACCATCACGCCTCGAAACGTCATGCGCCGGGGGTTCCGAATCGTCGGGCGTTGCGTTCGCGCGCCTTCGCGGCTTCGGCTTCGCGATCCTTGGGGGGCGCCGCGGTCTCGAGCGAATCGAGGAGTCGGTGCACGACGGCGATCACTTCACGCGTGGCCGTTTCGAACGCGGCTTCGTTCGCCTTGGAGGGCTTGTTGAATCCGCTGATCTTGCGAACGAACTGGAGCGAGGCCGCGGCGATCTCGTCGTCGGTCGCGGGGGGTTCGAAATTGAACAGCGTGCGGATGTTGCGGCACATGGTCAGTCCCTTGTCTTCGTTTCGAATACGGCGTCGCGTTCGTCGTCGGCGAACGGAACTGTCGCCGCCGTGTAGTCGTTCGCGCTCAGCTCGAACTCCGTGCAACTCTTGGGGACGAGGACGACGAAGCGGCCGTCGCGATCGGTCTCGGCCGAGCCGCGCCCCGCGTGGATTCCCGTCGCGTCCGCAATCCAGAAACGCGTGTCGGCGATCGGCGATCGGTCGGGATGGACGAGGCGCAGGCGCAGGTAGCGTGTTTCGCCCCGGATGTCGATCGGAGCGAGGCGTGAATCCGCGGTGACCGCTCCCGGCGTGACGACGACGTCGTCGATGCGTCGCACGACGAGACGTGCCGGGCGCGTACGCACGACGACCGCATGCGTTCCGGCCGGGACGGGTTCGAAGCGGAATCGTCCCGCCCACTGGGTCTTCTCGCGGCTTCCGCCATGAAGAGCGAGCGCGACCTCGAGGTGGTCGTACGCGATTTCGTCGTCCGCGATCACGGAGCCCTCGACGGTCCCGGCATCGTCGGGCATCGTGTACTCGTGCGCGACGATCTCGAGTCCCGTCGTGCCGGCTTCGACGCCTTCGAGCTTCGCGAATCGGCGGCTGCGCTCGTTGACGTGAAGGTCGATACGAGGCGGGGGGAGCGGGTACCGCAGCGCGAAGTGCCCGTCGGCGTCCGACGAGCGGTCGTCGATCGCGAGCTTCTCGGAGCGCGACTGCCCGGGCAGGATCCCCGACGCACCGAGCACCGCGCCGCGGAGCGGATGACCGTCCGTATCGACGACGCGCCCCGAGACGAGCACGGGAATCGGCGCGACGACGAGGTCGCCGACGTCGACCGTCGATCCCGACGCCGGGGTTCCTCGCAGCGTCGCTTCGTCGAGCGTCACGTGCGCGAACGTGTCGGCGTCGCGCGGGAACAACAGCAACTGTCGCCAAGAGCCCTCGGGCGCCTCGCCGCGTAGCACGAAGCGGAATCGCCCTTCGGCATCGGTGCGCGACTTCGAGTGCGCGTGACGATCGGTGTCTGCGGAGGAAGGTCGCGGTGTTCGGCGCAAGAGGCGCACGGTCGTGTCGATCGTCGCGTCGACGATCGGCGCACCGGACGGATCGACGAGCCGCGCGACGAGGATGGGCCAGGGAGCTCCCGTTTGCAGGCGGACGTGAACTTCGTGACCCGCGTATGCAGGACCGGCGAGTTTTGCCGTCCCCGCGGGCCCGTCGGATGCCGGCCAGGCGGTCGCGGCCAGCTCCAGTCCGAGTCCGATCCCGTCGTAGCGTGCGGTGCCGTCGACGACGTCGACGTAGCGGCGCGTACTTCGGAACGAAGTCTCGCTGCCGGCGGGGCGATACGAGATGCCGAGGCTCCCGGCTTCGAGCGGTGCCCCGTTTGCGTCGCGGACTTCGGCGAGGACCGACCCCGTCGAGCCGACGACGAGACGAACGGGATCGGGCATCGCGGCGACGGTCTCGAGCCGCGCGCGCGGGGGATCGGCTGATACGGTTTCGACGGTGAGTTCGGGCTCCATCGTGATGCCGAACCGTTCGGCCTTCGCGAGTCGCTCGGCGATGTCGTCGCGCGCACCCGCGAACGTCGCGGTGCCCGAGGCGTCCGTCGTGGCATCATTGATGCGGCTCGACGAGGACGGCGCGTCACGCCGCACGAGGTCGAGCGTCACGCGAAGGCCGGCGCGCCGGGCGCCGTCGGGGTCAACGACTTCGACGCGGACGGGCGAGGTTTCGTCGCGTTCTTCGTTCTCTTCGTCGGAGCGGTCGGCCTCGCGCGCGGGGGCGGCGGTGGTTTCCTCGTCTTGTGCGTTCTCGCTCGCTTCGAGGACTCGCGGGAGCCCCGACGGGTCGGTCGT
>JAUIME010000545.1 GCA_030433195.1 bacterium | reverse complement strand
CCCCGGAGAGCGCGACCGTCGCGGTTCCCGCCCGGCCGCGGATGTCTTGAAGGTACGCGAGCGGACCGCGGATGAAGAGCCGCCCACCGAGCTCGTCGATCGGAAGCGGAAAGGCGTCGTAGACGATGGCGACGTCGCGGAACTCGGCGTCGACGTCGACTTGCGTGCCGTTCACCTCTTGGTCGGCATCATGGCGGATCCGCACACTGATGTCGGCGGTTCCGGTCGGGTCGAAGCGGTCCCAGACCTTCTGCATGTCGGCGAACAACGCGTCGTAGAGGAAGCGGTCGAGGGGCACGTCGGCGCTCGTGATGCGCAGCTCGAGGTCGGGGTCGGTGATCTTGCCGTCGAAGCGACCTTCGAGCAGGATCTCGCTTGCTTCGTCGTGCGGGCCGCGATGTCCGGCGAGGAGCACGCGGTGGCCACCGTTCTCGGTCGATTCGATCGTGCCTTCGAGATCGCGCATCGGATACGCGAACCCCGACGGCCGATTCGGGTTCTTCGACGGGAAGCCGTGGTAGGTGAAGCCGAAGTCCGCGAGCGATCCGTCGATCGCGATGTCGGGATCGTCGAGCGTTCCGCCGACCGAGCAGACGATCTCGCGCACGCGACCCTCGAAACGAAACGCCTTCCAGATAGCGGGGTGGATGCGGTCGAGCGCGTCGCGAAGGCGTGCGTCGAACGCCAACTCGTGGATCGCCAACCGAAGATCGATCGGGACGGCGCCTTCGGGGATCGGCTCGGCGCTCGATGGGTTGTCGCCGGCGCCCGGAAGGTCGCGATCGTCCGGGTTGCCGTCGACGGGCCAGCGGATCGCTCCCGGGGTTCCGATTGAGCCGAGCGCCGCGATCCTCGTTTCGTTCGCGATGGCGCCGAGGTCGAAGCGAACGTTGCCGTCGAGGTCGGCCTCGACAGTGCCGCGAATGCCCTCGAGAGGATAGGCGAGGCGGGGCAGGCGCGCGGCAACGCCGTCGAAGCCGATGGCGAACGTCGTGCGCGCGGTTCCATCGGTTCGTGGTTCGATGCGCAGCGACAGAGAAACGGGACCGCGCGGATCGACGTCGAGCCACTCGCGATCGATGCTGCTCGGGAGCAGCGGCTGCGGGATTCGGCCATCGAGCGTGAGGCGATCGAGCGTCAGGTCGAGCGACGGGGGAGAGAGCGTGGCTTTCGCGGTCAACCGACCGACCGCGTCGCCGCTGCCGGATCCCGTGGCGCGCAGCAGGCCGCGCGGCTCGAGCGTCAGGTCGATCCCGTCGATCCGCTCGATGCGGGACGTCTCGCCCCCTTCGAGTGCTTCGATCGTGAGCCGACCGTCGCGAACCACGACTCGCGGGAGGGCCTGGACGAGCGTCTCGCCCTCCTCCCCGGATTCCTCGCCGCGTCGCAAGCGGTCGATGTCGACCGCGACGCGGATGTCGGGCGACAACAGCTCGACCTCGCGAATCAGCGACTCGCCGAAGATCAGACGCCGCCAACCGATGCTGACGCTGACGTCGGTCGCGACAGCGACGGTCCCGCCGATGGCGTCGAAATCGAGCTCGACCGTGATGCCGTCGGCCCGGAGGTTGCCGCGCCAATCGAGGCGCGCGCGCTCGACGCGGACGGGACGATCGAGGACGTCGGAGAGGGTCGCCTCGGTGCGCGCCCGCAGTTTCTCGGGCCCGAGAAATCGCGCCCACAAGACGAGCGACAAGACGGCGAGAAGCGCCACCGCGATCGCCGACAGCATCAAGAGGCGACGTCGGCGTCGTCGACGGACCTTCGGATCGGGCTCGGGCTCGGACTCGGTCAGGGGAGGCGGGCTCGTCGACGGCATGGCAGGTGGCGAGCCGCGACGACGAGCGCCGCGGCGGCTTCGAAGCCCAGTATACTAACCCGGACGATGATGAGGCGCCGGTCGCGACGAAGCGTCGCGCGGTCGGCGCGTTCCGTTCGATCGCACGACCATGATCCCCCGCGAGCGCCCCTCGCTCGGATCACGCTTTGACCGACAGTCGCTCCACGAAACGGGCCGGGGCTGCCGGACGGTCGGCGTTCGGCGCGGATTCGGTCGGCGTCGCGGCGGGGCGGGACGTCTCCGAGATCGACGCCCGGGATGTCGGTCACGTCGACCATCGTGTAGTCCATGGTCACCTTGCCGATCACGGGCGCGGCCTGTCCGTGGAGCAGGACGTGCGCCTGATTCGACAGATGCGCGCGGAAGCCGTCGTTGTAGCCGACCGGAATCGTCGCGATTCGCGTCGGCCGCTGCGTGACGTACGTGCGGTCGTAGCTGATCGGGGTTCCGGCGGGAACGTCCTTGAAGAAGACGACTTGCGAGCGCAGCGACAGGATCGGTTCGATCCCGAGCGACTGCTGCGTGGCCGAGTCGGGGTTGAGACCGTAGAGGATGTTGCCGGGGCGGACCATGTTGAAGGGCGGCTCGGTCCCGTACATGGCGCCGGAGTTGGCGGCGTGCACCCAGATCGGACGCCCGTCGGGCCGGCACTTGAGGAAGCCCGCGAGGCCGTTCAGGGCGTCGAGGAAGCCGTCGTACTGCGCGCGTGTGTACTGGCGGTCTTCGGGCGATTGACCGTAGACCGACGACAGATGCGTGCAGATTCCGTCGAGCTCGAGGTGCGAGCACGAGTGGATGCGGCGCGCAAGCTCGAGGACCTTGCCGCGGCTCACGCCGAGGCGTCCCATGCCCGTGTCGACCATGAGGTGCACGGGGACGCGCTTGTTCTGGCGCTCGGCGACGTCTTGGAGGTGCTCGATGCGCGCCGTCGAGTGGATGCACGGCGAAATGTCGTACGAAACGACGTTTTCGATCTCGCCCTCGATGATCGCGCCGAGGATCAGGATCGGAACGTCGATGCCCGCGAGGCGAAGCTCGAGCGCTTCGTGCGAGTCGCCGACGCCGAGCATCTCGGCGCCTTCACGCACGAGCGTCTTGGCGACCGGGACCGCGCCGTGCCCGTAGGCGTCGGCCTTGACGACGACGAGCATCTTGACGCTCTCGGGAACCGTCGAGCGAAAGCGTCGGAAGTTACGGGCGAGGGCGTCGAGATCGATCTCGGACCACACTCGATGAGTCGTTCGCGGCTGCGTCGCCGCGTGGGATTGCGTGTCGAGCATCTTCAAAGATCCGCCTCCGGAGTCCATCCGGGTTTCCTTGCAGGGAGTACTCTTGATATCGGTCCGGTCGCCGCGAATTTCTACCGACATTCGGGCGAGATCCGAACGGAATCCCGTGGCGGGCGGTCCGAGCTAAGGGACGCGCTCGGAACCTCTTCCGACTTTCTCCGCCGGCTGGCCGCGATTCGCGGCAGGCGAAACGAGCCCCCTTCGTTGCGGTCGGCGGTTTCGATTGAATGCGGCGCACGAATCGGTCCGATAGAAGGAGAGTCCGCGCCGCGCGATGCGGCGCGATTTCGGAGGACGATCGCGTGAAGAACCTACGACTTGGTGCGCTCGGGGCCGGCGATACGGCGTCCGGTCGATTCGCTCGGATTTCGCAGTCGGCGTGCGGGATCGCTTTCGTGGCGCTCGTGGCGATGGTCGCGGGATGTGCGACACCGCCGCCCGCTCTCGAGCCCGAGGAGCCTGTCGAGAAGACCGTCCTCTCGATCGAGGGCGTGAAGCACGGACCGCTCCTCGTCACGCCCGACGCTGTCGAGGCCGGTGGCTTGATCCGCGGCACGGTCACCTCGCAGACGCCGCGCGTCCTCGTGCAGGCGATGCTCGAGACGCCTCCCGAGCCGATGGGGGAGGTGCCGCTCACGGGCGGCAAGAACCGGCCGATGACGTTCACGCTTCCGGTTCCGGACGACGCGTTCGGGACCATCCTCGTGCGGGCGATCGATCGCAACAAGCTCTACACGGACAAGTGGATCGAGATCGTCGCTCCGCGTTGATCGAGCCCGCCGCAATCGAGCCCGCCGCAGGAGATGCGCGGGCTCAGCGTGGCGCGGGCTTCCGGATCACCGGGTCCGAACTGCGCAGGTAGAGTGGCAACAGCCGATCGGGAGTCTCCGATGCCCCGGCTCGCGCGGCGGCGAGCCCGAGCTCGAGAACGCGGCGCGCGAGCGGACGCCCGGCTTCTTCCGGGGC
>JAUIME010000544.1 GCA_030433195.1 bacterium | reverse complement strand
TCGACCTCCCTACGGATCGTGACGCGGCCGACCTCGCCCGCATCGAAGAAGACCCTGCTGCTCGCGCATCACCGCTCGGCAGCTCGGACACTGCATTGTCGTACCTCCCTTTCGATGCCGCGAGAGTACTCGCCGCGCCGCGCCGATTCAAGACCGGGCGACGTTGACGGTTTCTTGACATTCGGTCCCGATCGGTCGGATAGACTCCCCATATGGGATCGAGAGCCTCCTCACTCGCGAAAGGACCCGATGCGAAGGCCTCGTCGGCCGCCCGAAGCCTCGAGACGGGCGGCCGGCGGCGAGCGCGCGGGCCGCGTACGCTCGTGGTCGCGCTGCTATTCGTTCTCGGTGGCGCGGCCGGCCTCGTCCTGCTCGGACTCTCGGGGATGCACCAGGCCTTGCGATCGGCGGAAGATTCGGCGCGCATCGACGCCGAGCGCAGCGCGATCGCCACGGCGCGAGGGATCCGCACCGCGCTGGCCGATCCGAATCTGCTCGATCACTTCGATCCGGCCCACCGGTTCTCGTGGGAGGGCGGAGGGCCGATCGTCCCCGAAGCGGTCGCGTGGGTCGTGAGACCCCCGAGCGAGAGTCCAGAGCGCGATACGCCGCGGGCGCTCGCTGACCGCTTGCGGGAAGCCTCGCAAGCGGAGTTCGTCGACGGCGACCCGGACGCCGCGGCCGTCGTCTACGATCGCCTGCTCGATGATCCGCTCCTGTCGCCGCGCCAACGACCGCGGGTCCGGCTCGCCGCGGCATGGTGCGCCCATCGCGCCGGCGATGCGACACGGCGCGACGCGTTCCTCGACCGCCTCGTCGCGCCGTTCGAACATCCGCTCGATGCGCGCGACGCCGACGCAGCGCAAGGGGACCGGAAAGCCAATCGATCGAACGACGGCTCCCGAGACGCGTCGCCCGACTCCGAGACCCTTCCGCTCGATCGCGCCACCGCGGCGGGCGCCATTCTGCTCGCGGCCGCGGCCGATCGTCCGTACCCGACCGTAGCGACAGCTCGGTTTCGTTCGTTCCCGCCCGCCGAAGCGCGCACGGTTCTCGATCGGCTGCACGAACTCGAGGCGGCTCGTGCGGGCGTGCGACTCACCGCGCTCGAGTCCGCGTTCGATGAAACCGTGAGGCGCCGACACACGCTGCGCATCGCGATCGACCACCGCACGGAGATTCTGCGCGCGAGCGCACCGCTCCATGTCACGAACCGTGGCGATCTCGTGCTGTACCACCCTGCGTCCGAGTCGGCGCCCGATGCCGATCCCTACGAGAGCCGAATGAGCGCCAGCGGTCGCGGGGCCGTCGTTCCCCTCGCGGAGGCCATCGCGGCGATCCGCCGCGCCTCGGAAATCGGCGACCGCGCGACGCCTCCGATTGCCGCCGCCGCCGCGATCCCATGGTCGTGCGACGTCGTCTACGGCGACACCTTCCCCGATGGCGCTGTGCCGGTTCTTGCCGGCGTCGGTGTCGTTCCGAACCATGCGTCTCCCGCGATCGAGCCCTGGATGCCCGTCGCGGTTTTCGTACTGCTCGGTGCAACACTCGCGTTCGGACTCGTGCTCTCGATTCGTGCGATCCGCGAAGAGCGCGCCGCGATCGCCGTGCGCGACGAGTTCCTCTCCGCCGTAACCCACGAGCTGAAAACGCCTCTCGCGTCGATCCAACTGCTCGGCGAGATGCTCCACGACGGACGCGACATCGACGACGTGGCGCGCGACCGCTATCATCGTCGGCTCGCGGCCGAGACGGGACGTCTGCGCATGATCCTCGACAACGTGCTCGACCTCGGACGCGCGGAACGGCACGAGTCGGCGTACGAGCTGCAAACGGTCGACCTTCGCGACATGGTCGACGATACGCTGCGCGTGTTCGAGCCGCTCGCCGAACGCGACGATCTCGCCGTCGGCGTCCGTCATCCCGAGTCGACGACAGCAACACTCGTCCGCGCCGACCGCGACAGCCTCCGCCAAGCGTTGCTCAACGTCCTCGAGAACGCGCGGCGCCACGCCGCCAGCTCGGCGGGTCTCGAGCCGCCGACCGCAAGCCCGAATCGCTCGATCCACATCGAAACGCGTTCGGCAGGCACGCACTGTACGCTTCGCATTCGCGATCACGGCCCCGGCGTTCCGCCCGAGGAGCGCGACGCGATCTTCGAGAAGTTCCGCCGCGGGCGCGATGCCGCCGCGAGCGGCAATCCCGGCGTCGGCCTCGGCCTCTTCCTCGCGCGTTGCATCTTGCGCGATCACGGCGGCGACCTTCGCTACGAAGCGCCCGACGACGGCGGCCGCGGTGCGTGCTTCGTCGCCACGATTCCGCGCGCTGATGCGTCGACGCCGGGCGACGCGGTGCACGATGCCGAGCCCGCGGCCGATCGCACGAAGGCCGAACCATGAATGCCCGTATCCTCGTCGTCGAAGACGACCGCACGCTTCGCGAAACCCTGGCCGACGCGCTCGCGCAAGAGTCGTACGACGTCACGACCGCGGCTGACGGCCACACCGCAACCGAACTCGTCTTCGCGCGTCACTTCGACCTCGTACTGCTCGACGTGATGCTGCCCGCGCGCGGCGGCTTCGAGATCCTGCGCGACATGCGCGCCAACTCCGTCGACACCGCGGTGCTGATGCTCACCGTGCGAGGCGACGAGAGCGACAAGGTCCTCGGTTTCGACCTCGGCGCCGACGACTACGTGACCAAGCCGTTCAGCCTGCGCGAGCTGCTCGCGCGGGTGCGGGCTCTGTTGCGCCGCGGCCGACCGAGCGGTGCGAGCGGCGACGAGTCTCCTCCGCCCCCCGATCAAATCACGATCGGCGACACCGTGGTCGACCTCACGACGTATCGCGTGACGACGCGCCAAGCCGAGCACACGATCTCGCCGCGCGAAGCCGCGATCCTCGTTCTGCTGCACCGCGAATCCGGACGCGTCGTGAGCCGCGATCGTTTCCTCGACGAAGTCTGGGGACGCGACTCGTGGGTGAGCCACCGCACCGTCGACACACACATGCTGAATCTGCGCCAGAAGATCGAGCCCGACCCGCGCCGGCCCGCGCATCTCATGACCGTGCGCGGCATAGGCTACCGCCTCGTCCTCGACGACGACGGGAACGGATCCGAAGGGCCGGGTCGAGCCGCCGAGAGCGAATCCGAGGCGAGCCCGAGACGGCAGCCTTGACGAAAACCCGACATTGCCTTGACGTGCGCTCGATGCGCCGCTTCGCCGCGTACGGTCTCATGAACAAGAGACACGAACGCGACGTCCGGTCGCTCACCCGAGACACGAGGAGACCCATGATGTACCGAATGCCCAGTTCCGATCCGAACGACAACCGACGCGCCCAACGAAGCCCGGCGGCACTCGCTCGAATCACGCGGCTTTCCGCGCCGACCGCCGTGCTGCTTGCGACCCTGCTCGCAGGCCTGTTGGTAGTGGGTACGACACCGATCGCCAGCGCGACGCCGCTCACCCGCACCCCCGACGAGAACATCGCCAAGGTTCTCGAACGCGCCATTCTCATCCAAGAGGTCGAAGGCGACTTCGCGGTCGCGATCCCGCTGTTCCGCTCGATCGTCGACGACTCCGACGCGACCGAAGAACAGAAGACGATCGCGTGGCTCCATCTCGCCGCCTGCCACCGTTCTCTCGGCAAGGACGACGATGCCGATGCCGCACTCGCCCGCGCGGCCGCCGGTACGGGCGATGCGGCCGAGCGCGCCGCGGCGCTCCTCAGCGGCAGCGCGAATACCGCCGATCGCGTGCGGGCGCGCGTCGAGGCGCTCCTGCGCAGACCCATGAACGGTGGGGCCTCCGTCGCCGCGCAGCAGCTTCGCCTCATCGGTGAACCAGCGGTGCCGATCCTGCTCGAGTCACTCGATCCCAACGCATTCGAAACGGAGCGTTGGAGCGACCTCCTACCCACGATCCTCGAAATCGGCGGCGAGGAGGCTGCGGAGTTCGTGCGCCGTTGCGCCCGGTCCGACGACGAGTACATCAAGCGAACGATCCTTCGCGAATACAGATCCCACTCGGGACCTGGCATCCACGAGGCGATTCGCCTGATGCTGAACGACGACTCGGCAGCCGTCCGCCATCTC
>JAUIME010000543.1 GCA_030433195.1 bacterium | reverse complement strand
TAAGAAGAGTGTTTTTTAATTACAAATTGTATTTTTAACCCTATAACCAAACCATCATGAAAAAAAACTTACTTATTGCACTTGGAGCCATTTGGCTTTTAACGAGTTGTGAAATGACAAAATCAAAACCATTGGTAATTGGACATCGAGGAGCCATGGGGCACGAGACCGAGAACACACTGGCATCGGTACAAAAAGCTTTGGATCTGGGAGTGGATATGATCGAGATTGATGTATTCAAGATCCAAAGTGGCGAGATTGTGGTCTTTCATGATAAAAAGGTAGACCGGCTTGCCAACGCCGGCGGAAACATTGAGGAATATAATATGTTTCAATTGCGACAACTTGTATTGGACGGTGGGCATAAGATTCCCATGCTCCAAGAGGTGCTGAAGCTGCTCGAGGAACTCGACAAGGGCTTCGACTTCGTCGCCGGGTGGCGCTATCCACGCGTCGATCCGCTGCTCAACCGAATGCAATCGTCGGCGTTCAACTTCCTCGCGCGTCGATTTACACGCGCGAAGTTCCACGACCTGAACTGCAAGGTCCGCGCGATGCGACGCCGCGTACCCGACGAGATCGAGATCTACGGCGACCTGTTCCGCTTCTTGCCGATCCTCGCCGAGCGGCGGGGCTTCCGGATCGCGGAAGTCCAGCTCGAGCACCAACAAGAGCTCGGCAAGGTCGGCTTCTTCGGATTCGGCGCCTACATCCGCCGCATCCTCGACCTCACGACCATGTTCTTCCTCATCAAGTTCACGAAGAAGCCGCTGCGCTTCTTCGGCTTGGTAGGATTCGCGTTCATACTCGTCGGGGTGCTGATCTGTTTGTACCTCACCTACGAGAAGCTCTTCGCCGGGCAGGGACTGAGCGGCCGACCGATGCTCGTACTGGGCGTGATGATGATCGTGCTCGGGATGCAGACGATCTCGATCGGGCTGATCGGCGAGATGATCATCTTCACGCACGCGAAGGGCATGAAGGAATACCAGATCGATCAGATCTTGGAGTGACGCCTGGCGATGAGTGCACCGCGACAACCCCATGAGCCCGCGCCCGAGGACTCGCTCGAGCCCGCACGCTCCGAGCTCCCGCGCTCCGATTCCGACGGCCAAGCGTCATCGCACCCCGAGGATTCGACGACGACCGTGAAGTCCGATGCGTCCGCGACCGCGCCGCGTCGGTTCCAGTGGACGTCGTATCGCGTGGCGCTGGTCGGCGTCTTGCTCGTGTGCGCGTTCACGCGTTTCTGGGGCATCAGCCACGACTTGCCGTTCTCGTACTATCCCGACGAGGCGCACTTCGTGAAGCGTTCGGTCGCGTTCGGGAGCGGTGACCTCAATCCGCACTGGTTCCACAAGCCCGCGTTCTTCATGTACGTGCTCTTCTTCGAGTACGGGCTCCTGTTCTGCTACCAGTACGCGACGGGGGTGATCCGAAGCGTCGACGAGTTCGCGCTCCGATTCCTGTCCGATCCGACTCCGTTCTACTTGCTGGGGCGAATCACGTCGGCGCTCTTCGGACTGGGTTGTGCTTACCTCGCCTATCGGATCGGGCGTTTCTTGCGCGGGCCTTGGACCGGAGTGGCCGCGGCCGCGACCCTGACGGCGGTGTTCGCGCACAACGTGAGCTCCATGGAGGTCAAGGCCGACCTCGCGTGCTCGTTCTTCACGTTGCTGGCGTTCTGGTTCCTCATGCGCGTCGCGCGCGAGGGGCGCTGGAAGTACGTCGTCCTCGCGGGTGCCGCTGCCGGGGTCGGGATGGCGACGAAGTACTACTCGATCTTCCTGTTCGTGCCGATGCTGTTCGCGGTGTTCTTGAACGCGTTGGCGGCTCCGCCCGGAGTCGGCGGCTTCGCTCTTTGGAAGCGCGCACTGTCACGCTACGCGATGTTCGTCGCCATGACGGTGCTGTTCTTCGTCTTCTTCTTCCTGTGTTCGCCGTTCAACTATCTCGATCCGCTCTGGTACGACCTCAACATGCGTCCGATGCTGCGTAATCGCTTCGAGATGCTGGGGCCCGCGAAGCCCGTCGTGAAGGTCTTCCACTTGTTCTTCGGCGGGGAGTTCTCGCGCGGGAGCCTCGGGATCACGAGTTTGCTCGTCGCCGTAGGCGCCGCCGTGTTCTCGACCGTCGCGGTTCTCGGCGTGAAGATCCGGCGCCTCGGATGGGGCGGACGCGCCTGGGGACTCGCGATTCCGGTCGGTTTCGCGGTGTTGGCCGCGGCGCTCTCGCTCGTGGCGCCGCACTTCCGGGAGCACTTCGTCGGCTTCTTCAAGACGCTCATGCACACGCACTCGATGGGGCTGCCGCTCGCGGCGGCTGCCCTCGCGGGTTGTGCGTTTCTCGCGGTGCGGGCGCGGGGTGAAGACCTGCTCGTCCTCATGGCGATGATCGGGTTCACGTTGATCGCGTGCTTCTACCTGCATCAGGTCGCGGAGCCGCGGCATCTCAATCCGGCCTATCCGTTGTTCGCGGTCGCCGTCGCGTTGCTCTTCACGGAAGCGTTGCCGGCGCTCGCGTCGCGAGCTCGGATCGCCAAGCGTGATGGGACGGGCTTGCGGATCGGGCTCGTGGCATGCTTCGTGCTCGTGCTCGCCCCGGGCTTGTACGGGGTCGTCGACTGGAATCGCATCCAGGCGCGTGAAGATACGCGGACCGTCGCCGTTCGCTGGTTCGAATCGAACATCGAGTCGGGGGCCGACGTCCTCGTCGACAAAGAGTGCATCAAGCTCTGGGCCGACGAAGAGACCGTTCAGCGGCTGATCGAGCTCCTCGATGCCGAGATCGAGCGATCGAAGGCGCGACAGAGCAAGAACTACGAGGGCGGCGTCGAGCCGTTCCTCGTACACAAGGGACAGCTCTACGTCTTGCAGAAGACCATCGCGCGCGACCGGCGCGAGCGCGGGCTCGCGACCTACGGCTTGCGGATCCTCGACCATCCGTGGTGGGCGCCGCAGGAACGCGCGGACGGCAATTACCTCACGGATCTCGACCGAGACATCGGCGATCCGCTCGCCGAGCGAACCCCGAAGACCCTCGACGAGTATCGCGCCGAAGGCGTCGACTACATCGTGACCGAATCGGGACGCTACCGGCAGATCCTCAACGAAGATTGGCGGCGGAACTGGCCCTCGTGGGACCGGTTCTACAGCGAGCTGCTCGAGCTCGAGCCGGTGATGGAGTTCCCCGCGGATCCGGGCTATCGCGCCGGACCGACCGTACGGATCTACAAGCTCTGATGAGCGAATCCTCAGTGCGAGCCCAGACCGGAGTCGGACCGCTGCGCGTCGAAGAGTTGCAGGAGGAGCACTCGACGCGTTGGGACGCGTACGTCGAACGACATCCTGCGGGGTCGATCTTCCACACGATCGCGTGGAAGCGCGCCGTCGACGCGAGCTTCCCGTATCGTGCGCACTACTTCTTCGCCGAGCGCGACGCGGAAATCGTCGGCGTGCTGCCGCTGTTCTACGTCGACAATCCGCTCGCGAAGAGCTCGTTCGACAACGCGGTCGTCCAGGCAAAGGCATCCGCCTGCGCGCGACCGGGCACTTCGTAGACCAATCTCTTGGCGAGTCCCAGCGCGTTCGGCCCGGCCTTGCGCAGATCTTCCAGGACCTCCTCGATCGCGGCATCCAGGCGGTCCGCGGGCACGGCGCGATTGATCAGCCCCAGCTCGGCCGCTCGCGTCGCCGAGAATCGATGGCCCCGCAGAAAGGCTTCCAGCGCCTCTCCCCGCCTCATCTTGGGCAGGCAGACGACCGAGATCATCGCCGGAACCACACCGAGACGCACCTCGCTGAATCCGAACTGCGCCTGCTCGGAGGCGATCGAGATATCGAAGACCGCCGCCAGTCCGTTCCCGCCCCCGACGACATGCCCCGCGATCCGGCCGAGGACCGGGGTTGCAGAACTCTGGATTTCGCACAGCAACTCGACCAGCCCACCCGAATCGCTCGCTGCGGGCGCGGCGGGTCGAGCGGAACGTTCCTTCAGATTCGCGCCCGCGCAGAACGTCGAGCCCTCATTGGTCACGACCAGCGCGCGAATCGAGGCGTCCTCGTTCGCACGCCGGACGGCCGCTCGCAGGTCGGCGACG
>JAUIME010000542.1 GCA_030433195.1 bacterium | reverse complement strand
GGTCGGAGCCGCCGATGTAGGTCGACCAGATCTGCGACGTTCCCGTGGGGTCGAACTTCGTGATGAAGACGTCGTCCGTGCCGGCGTTCGCGGGCTGGAGCGGGTCGGTCGTCGGGAAGTCCGTCGAGTCGGTGTCGCCGAGTACGTAGATGTTCCCGGCGTCGTCGAGCGCGACGGCATCGGTGTCGTCGAAGAAGGTCCCGCCGAGATACGTGGACGTCAGGACGACGGGATCGATGACGAGCGGTCGCGTCGGGTCGTAGGTGCCGAGTGCGAAGGTGACGACCGTTTCGTCGACAAGCTCGTATCGCGCTTCGACGATCGTGCGGCCTGCCGGGGCCTCTTGGTACACGAACGGCTTCTGCTTGCGCAGCGTCGCTTCGTCCATGGTGAACACGAGATCGCCGTTCTCTTCGACCGTGATCGACTGCGTCCCGTCGAAGCGCATGCGGATCTGCTGCGGATCGGCGCCCGGCGCGACGACGAAGTCGTACTCGAGCCGGTTGTCGTCGGTGCCGTACCAGATCGCGTCGATGCCCGGATACAGCTCGCGATAGGCGACCTTGCCGAACGTCGGGACGTGCGTGATCCACTGCGCCGGATTGCTGCCGCGAAGGCTGTGGACGTGCCCGCCCGAAGGCGCGAGACCTTCGATGCACACCGACGGACTCGCGTCGTCGAACGACTGGCGCAGCACCGAACCGGGCGTCCGGCGCGGGACCGTCACGACCTCGGTCGGCGTGAAGTACGACGTGTAGCCGCGCCCGTCGACCGCGAAGGCGACCGGATCGGCGAGCTGGCCGTGATTCTCGACGAACGCCAGCGGAACGCGGTGCACTTCGGGCGCCGCGGTCGCCCCGGTGCGAAGCTGCGGGTCGGCGGCCATGGCCGGGCCGAGCAAGAGAGCCCAGGCTGTGATCGCGAGGACGGAGAAGCGTCGGGATCGACGCATCAAGGACGTGTGCTGCGAGTACATGATCGACCTCCTTTTCGGATCTCGTTCGATTCGAGTCGTAGCGGCGAGTGCCGTGTCGACCCCGTACTCGCAATCGAGCCCGACGCCCCTCGGCGAATTCCGAGAAAATCGATCATGGAGCGACCGCCGGGCTCCCCGATCAGACGTCCTCTTGCTGGAGGGCGTTCCAGGTCGACTTGCGATCCTCGGCTTCGTAGAGGGCCAGCAGGCGTTCGAAGGTCTCACGGACGCGTGGCGGAGTCTGCGCGCCTTCCACGATCGAACGGCAGGCTTCGCGGGAGTTCTCGTCCAATTCGATCGCTCGCTGGACGAGGGCGTCCGGTGAGGCGTCGTCCGGTAGCGGATTGAGCGGCATGCGATCGATCTCGGGCGGGTTTTGGATCCAGGTGTCGAGAACGGGGTCGTTCCCGGATCGGGCTCGGTCACCGTCTTCGGTGCTGACGTTCAGAGCGCGGCTGATCGTCTTGCGTTCGTTGGCGAGCATGTTGCCGAGCCGATCCCATCGCGGATCGTGGTCGAGATGCTGCCACCGTTCGAGAATCGAGGAGAGCGCTTCCTCCTTCTCTCGAAGGTGCTCGAGGATCGTGCGGACTTGTTCGAATGCCATCGATACTCCTCAGGTCGTCGGCCGGGTCGCAAGAGTCGAGGCACTCGCGAGCGGCACGGGTTCAAGGCGATCACGTCGACGGCTTTTGGTTGCAATCGATCTGCCAAACAGAGCGTGAATCGAGACGTGTCCCTGGTGCCGGTACTGCCGTTCATTTCGCAGCCGGGCGGGGGTGCGTTCGGCAAGACAGGGAGGACATGACTCGGTAATCCATGCCGCCGGCGATGGGTTTACCGATCGACCGCGTGCGTCGTTGTGCGTGTTCAACTCGTGTTCTCGTCGTGACTTCGATGCATTGTGGATGCGAACGGCATGTGAGTTGCGCATCCCGCCCCCGTCAAGACTCGGCCCGGAGTGCCGACATGGCGAACCTTGCAATCTCGATGGACGCACGTCGCGCCTCGATCTCTCATATCGCCCCGTGTTTCGAGAGGCGCGCGAGGCGCACGATAGGAGGGTGGACTCATGACGAAGAACAACGACACGAAACTCGATACGAGCGAACGCGGCTCCAACCGGCACCAAGTCGACGAGCGCGAGATCGCTGACGTGCGCGACATTCTGCGCGACGTGGAGGTGGGGATGCTGACGACGGTCGCGGACGACGCTCGACTCGATAGCCGCCCGATGGTGCTACTCGATCGCTCGTTCACGGGGCGTCTCCTGTTCCTGACGGACCGGCGCACGTCGAAAGCCGAGGACATCGCCTCCCGTCCGATGGTGAACGCGAGTTTCGCCGACCCGGCGAGTGGACGCTACTTGTCGCTCTCCGGCCGCGCGGCGATCCGTCCCTTCGAGGGTAATGGCGCACAGCGCGCGCACGCGGAGTTCGGGCGGTGGCTCGCGCACGACGTCACGGCGGACGACATCGCGATCCTCCGAATCGACGTCGAACGCGGAGAGTACTGGGACGAATCGAAGAGCTTGATGCGACGGCTCGGCGAGTGGGTGGGAGGCATGATGCAAGGCGCCGAGCATGATCCGCTTCCCGAGTCCGAGCACGCGAAGGTCGAGTTCACGGGACGTCGTGCGTAGGCGATGTCGCGCGCGGACGACGCTACACCGAGGCTCCGAGATACACCAACTTCGAACGATCGAAACGCGGAAGGAATGAATTCGATGAGGATCACGAAACGGAACGAACGAGGCACCGATCGCATGGAGCGAGACATCCAACGACCGATTCAGGCGTTTGCCTTTGCTGCAGCGGTCGTGGGCGGTTTCACGATCGTCGGACCTGTCGCCAGCTCTGTCTCGGCGGCGGATCGCGAGGCGACGGAGGGTGAAGAGACGCGACGTTCCTCGGTCGACAAGGTCATCGATCGTTTGGCCAAGGCCGTCGATGAGCGCGAGGCGCAGGGGATCTGCGACGCGCTCGGTGCGTTCGACTCCGCATTCGACGAGCGGGACGCCGACGAAGACGACCGCGACCGCGAGCGTCTCGCCAATGCAGTCGCCAAGATGCTCGACTATCCACGACCGAACGAGAATCGAGTCGCGATCGTGGCGGCCGACGTCTTGGGGCGCATGAACGTGCTCGGCGCGGAACGCCTCTCGTGGTTCTTGTCGGAAGAGGATCTCGACGAGAAGGAGAAGCGCGACCTGCGAGACGTCGCACTTCGTGCTCTCGGCAAGGCGCGTGTTCCCGAAGCCGTTCCGGTGCTCACCGAGTACTTGAAGCATCACCACGTATCCGCGGTCGTCGAAGCCGCCACGGCGCTCGGGCGTTACGCGGAAGCTCCGGGCGAGCTGCGCAAGAAGATCGCCGAGCCGCTGATCCGCGCCGCGGAATCCATCGACGGGCGTCTCGAAGTTCACCGCGTGCGCGAGGGGGGCCGAGGGAGAGCCGACGAAGAGTGGACGCGAGCCATCAAGCCCGTCTACGAAGCCTTGGGCGCCGTGACGGGCGAATGGAAGCAGACGCCTTCCGAGTGGCGCAATTGGTTCGAGAATCACGAAGACGAATCGTGGGACCGCGAGCCGCCGACGAAGTCGGACTCGTGAGACAGCGATCGGACGACGCGGCGACTATTCGACCCGCAGCACCACGGCGTTCGTGATCGATGTCGAGGGTTTCGTTCCCGGCGGCGCGCTCAGCGAGCCGTCGTCGAGAACGAAGCCCTGAAACGTGATCGTGAGCGGTGCGGGCCAGCCCGCCGGTTCGGCAAGGACTACCGACGGTGCGGGCTCGGACGCACGATCCGCTTCGCCGAGTGCGCCGCCTCCCGCGAAAGCACGAGCCGGCCTTCGAGGTCCTTGTCGAATGGCACGCCGTAGCTCAACAGATCGCGCACCCGTTCGCCAGCTTCACCAGCCCCGAACGACGCAACGTCATCGTCGACGATGCCTCCGCCAACAGCGATCGTATCGCGCGCGTGTGCCTCGGCCGTATCGCCCTCGCCGACGGCGGCCGCGATGCCCCCCTGCGCCCATGCGCTCGAGGCCCCTTCGCCGAGCGGCGCGGCGGCGATCACGGTAACCGGCAACGGCGCCAGCTTGAGTGCCGTAAAGAGACC
>JAUIME010000541.1 GCA_030433195.1 bacterium | reverse complement strand
ACTCCAAGCCGCGTCGTCGATTCGATACGTGAGCTCGCCGCCCCCGAATGGGTCACGCGGCACGAACGCCAGTTGTCCGCCGCTCACGCCGGCGGCCAAACCCGCGGCGCGGGCCCCCGTCTCGAGCTCGACCCGTCTCACGGCAACGGCGACTCGCGCGAGCGCTCGCCACGCGTCGGCTTCGTCCATGCCGCTTCGATAGCTCGCCGTCGCGATGAAGGCGACGCCGAGCATCCCGCCCGACTTGCGCGCTTCGACTTGCATCGCGTCGAGCTCGTCGGCCACGGCATCGGACCAACGTTCGGCGTTCAGCGCATGGACGCGGTTCATCCGCGCGCGATACGAGTGAAGCTCGCTCGAAGCGACGAAGATCCGGTAAAGGATCGCACCGTTCGACGAGAAGGCGTACGCATACGTCGCGAGCGCTGAGGCCTCCTCGAGCCGCAAGGCCCGGTCGTAGGCGCGCACGAACGAGAACGAGGGTTCGATCTCGAGCGTGCGCAGATCTTCGGCCGCGAGCGCGTGCATCGACAGGAGTTTACCGAGGATCGAGGCGAGTCGACGCTCGACGCCCGCGCTCACCATCGTCGTGATCAGGATGTGCAGATCCGCGAGATGGCCCGACATCGCGTAGGCGGCATGCAAGCTCGCGATCGCGCCTTTGGCGTCCTCTTCGTGGATGCGTGATCCGCACTCGAGGACGAGAAGACGCAACGCGTCGATCAAGGGCATGACGCTCGGTACCGCGGACCCGATCCAAGCCGGCGTGCCGATGCCGTCGACGCGATACGACGGGTACCTCGCAGCCTCGTGCAAGATGGCGAGCACGGCCTCCGCGTCACGAACGAGCGCGGCGACCTCGGGCGAGCTCCAGTCGACCGGGCCGTTCCCCTGGAGCCCGATCGAGTCCGAACGAGTGCGCTCGCCCAGCCCCGACTCGACGATCCGATCGCTCGCTTCGGCGTAGAGCCAAGCCGCGTTGTCTCCGTCGGCGACGGGTGGCGGCGAGGCAGCGAGCACCATCGATCCCGCCTCGACGTGCACTCGGTCGAGCCACGACTGCACCTCGTCGTCGATGCTCCCGAGCGTCACCGCGTGCAATACGATCGCGACCACGAGCGTCACCGCGAGCTTCGCCCGCGGCCAGAACGAAGCCTGCACGGCGTCCCGTGATCCTTCGACCGAGGGCGACACGCCACGGAACGCGATCACTCGAACGACGAGCGCGGAAACGACGAACGCAACCGCGAGTGCCACGATCGGCCGACTGTCGAGCCCGGACGAAGGGATCGCGTGATAGCGAGAGAACGCCCAAACCAGCCAGACGTAGACCGGCAAGGCGGCCAACGCGGCCGCCGTCGCCGACAGCGCGCGGACCTTCGACGTGCGAAGCCGCGCGATACAAGCGAGCAGCGTCGCCGATAGCAACAGCGCCACCGCGAGGTTCTCGATCCAAAGCAGTGCGTAGGAGAGGTTCATCGACCGTCCTGTTCGTCAGTTTCCGTTTCGAGCAGCAGACGTAGTACGACTCGCATCACGAGCCGCGCCTCGCCGCGACAGCCCCGAGCTCGACTCGGGCCCGTCGCGTCGCATCGTGAAGAGTCTCGGCTCGGACATCGAGCCAAGTCGCGAGCGCGACCGTCTCCGCTCCATCGGCCGCAGGCCACATCTCGCGCAGCTCGAGCATGCGCGCCCCGTTCGGTTCCAGACTCGACGATCGTGTCGCCTTCGCGCTCGCCGAGATGCGAGGGATCCCGTCGATGGACGTAAGACTACGCAGCCCGTGCAGCCCCGCCCATACGACGAGCAACGCGGCCGCCGCGAATCGCCACGCGGTCATCCGACGCTCGCGTTGCAGCTCGGTTCGCGTCGCCTCGAGGATGGCGTCGCGAAGCCCCGCCGGCGGTCGCGGTCGAGCCGCGCGCAGCTCCGCTTCGATCGCTCGCAGCTCGTGCGGCAACTCGCGGACGACTTCGTGCGGCGACGCGTCCGAGCGCTCATCGGGCGCATCTCCTTGGCCGCTCCAGTCATGATTCATGATCGCGTTCCTTTGTTTCGGGCGTACGATGCACGACGTGCACTCCTACCGCAGCGCGAAGCTTCTCGAGCGCGTATCGGTATCGACTCGCCGCCGTGTTCGCGGAGATGCCGAGCACCAGACCGATTTCGTCGAACGTCAGCTCGCCGTCGATCTTGAGGGCGACGACCTCTTGCTGTTCCTGGGGCAACGCCCCTCGCGCCCGAGCGAGCCGATCCAACCGATCGTCACTCCCAGGCACTTCCGTTCGCGGATCGACACGATCGGTCGCGCCCACCTCTTCGAACGAACGCGCTTCGTCACGGCTCGCGAGCTTGGCGCGGCGAAGCGCGGCGCGGCGTAGCGTCGTGAACACGTACGCCTCGAGGTCGCGCACCCCCGCCCATCGCGCCCTCGACCGCACGAGCGCCAAGAACGTCTCCTGCACGGCGTCCTCGGCATCGACAGCACTCCGCGAGAGCGAACGTGCCACCGCATGGAGCCGACTCCCCAGCAAGTCGTAGATCTCCGCGAAGACGTCCTCGTCCCCCGCGGCGAGCCTTCGCGCCCACCGTGCCGCCCGTCGGGTTGCGTCGCGTTCCGTCATCCGTCGTCCCGCTGTCCGTACCCCTGGAGCAGCCCCCGTCCCGAATTCGTCTAGAAAACCGAGATTCGACCCGACGAGCCGACGCCCGGCCCCGTAGCCGCCCGCGAGCATACCGATCACGCGCCCTCGTCGAAACCCGGCATCGGCCCGGGCTCGAGGCCGTCGCGATCGGTTACACTCACGTTCGTCGCGAGAACGGTGAATCATCGAACGCTCCCGTGGCATCTCCTGGGTAGGGAGCCACCTCGCCGCAACGGATGCGGCAAAGGAGCGCTCTCGGATCCTGGAGGACCGACCGCATGCAGAATCCGACGCCGTCTCGACTCGAAGCGATCCTCGAGCAGCGCGAGTTCGTGCTCGCTCTCGCTCGCCGGCTCTCGCGCGACGAAGACACCGCCCAAGAGATCGCTCAGGAAACCTGGGTCGCGGCGACGACTCGGGGCGCGACCATCCGCTCGATGCGCGGCTGGCTCTCGCGCGTGATCGTCAACTTCGCGCGCCAAACGGCCCGCGGTGATGAGCGGCGCGAACGGCGAGAGCGAGCCGCCGCCCGGCCCGAGCGCCTGCCATCGACGGACGAGATTGCGGAACGGCTCGAAGTCGAACGGCGCGTCGTCGCCGCCGTCACCTCCCTGCCGGAACGCTACCGCACGGTGATCTTCCATCGCTACTTCGAGGGCGCGACCGTGTCGGAAGTCGCTCGACGCCTCGATCTCCCCGAGGCGACCGTGCGAACGCAGCTACGACGCGCGATCGACCGGCTCCGGGTCGCGCTCGACGATGCCTACGCGGGTGATCGACACGCCTGGATCGCGCCGCTCGCCGTCGCCGGATCCGGGGCTTCGTT
Organism: bacterium; assembly: GCA_030433195.1. GTDB lineage: Bacteria > Planctomycetota > JACOTG01 > JACOTG01 > JAUIME01 > JAUIME01. The sequence goes on along the minus strand of JAUIME010000541.1, from coordinate 628 downwards.
CGGATCCGTACAAGCCGCGGTGAGCGAAGCCGTCGCGCGTGGGGGAACCGCGAACGCGGCCTCCACCACGTCCCATGTCGGCGGAGTCGGCGCGGGGTCGAAGGCGGCCGCGATCCTCCCGTGGATCGCGACGGCCGCCGTCGTCACGGTGATGGTCGTCGGCGCAACTCGCTTCTTCGCGGATCCGTCGCCGACTCCCGGCCGCGCCGCGGCGGTCGCCAGTAGCGAGGATTCACGATCCCTCGACACCGACCACAACCCCGCAGAAGATCCGGGGGCGGACGCCGCCGCGATGCGCGGCAACGAAACCCGCACGAAAACGGCTCCGACGCCCGCCCCTCTTGCATCGAGTGCCGCATCAGCGACCGTACACGGCAGCGTCGTCGACGGCCTACGACGCCCCGTCGCGGGAGCCGTCATCGAAGCATGGACGGCATACACCGACTTCCGCGACAGGCTGCCGCCGCTCGCATCGACGACGACCGATACCGACGGGAACTATACGATCGTTATCGACACCGCCGGCGTGACGTACCTTGCCGCGCGGGCCGCCGGCATGGTGACGCGTACCGAGACGATCTTGACGAGCCAATCCTGCCGCGAGACGACCGTTGGCCGCTTCGTTCTG